>JAKSJH010000074.1 GCA_024398315.1 Bacteroidales bacterium | reverse complement strand
TGAAGCAGCGGCGGCAGCACTAAGCGATCCTTTGAAACTGCGACCGCGGTCTGTAGAAGAATCGGTGATTGAGGTCCAGAAGTACAGACCTCCAGCATCGCCTTTCACACCGGTTTTTCTGTCATCATATCCTGTCGGCATGAAGAACTCTGCAATATCATCAGACGTAAAACCTGCGAAGGCCTTCGGCCCAGGCACCTTGTATCCCACAGGGGAAGGGTCGTAGATGGTCTTGTACATATTGTTTGTTTCAACATTCGCGTCAGTAGAATTTTCCTTACCCGTCCAAAGATTGGTATAGCTCTTCGAACACCAGTCGCCCGAACTGGAAATGGTATAGAAAGTCTGCGGATTCTTGATCGCTTCAGACAGTTCTTTAGGGCCGGCTACGATGGTGTTGCCTGATGCACGCATAGGATCCTTGCGTCCCCACTGATAGAACATCCCACCTCCTGCGGCGGTAACTTCCGGCTGGCTGACGATGACTTCGACTATCTTGCCGGAAGTCGTCTGCTCAAGGTAGATGGTGACATCCTGCCGCTCAGGATACAGAGCGCCTTCGACCCACCCGATGTCGTTCATCGGGAAGAATCCGTAACTATTGTGGTATATTGCAGGATCTCCCACAGCCGGATCATTGGTGATCCAGATATGCCAGCTCCACATGATTTTGCCTCCCGCATCCTTCACTGCCAGCACAGCATTGCCCTGACATATCGCATCCTGATTGACTTCAAACTCAAGATACCTGACATTGCCGGCAGTGTACATATTGCCCTTGCCAAGAGCAGGCGCTGTCGCCGGAGTGACACTCAAATTGGAGATGACGCCCGCTGTGCTCTGCCAGACAACAGCCTTATCTGTCGCTGTCAAAGCTTTGGTTCTATTCTTATCAAGTTTTTTACCATCCTTGGTATTATTCTCGATGAAAGGGTTCGTAATTTCCTTGTCCAGATGATGCTTGAATTTATTCAGGAAGGATGCATCAGGACCAGGACCAGGACCAGGACCAGGCCGGTCTCCCGGAGAGAACGCTTCATTGTTTTCAACACCATAGACGACTCCGTTGCCGTACACAAGCGGAATTCTGTAAGTCCCGGCATGACGGATGATATAGCAGTTGGCCGTGGTCATCTGATGGGCATTCCTGGTGTCGCTCTCATAATCATATTTTGACAGGTCAATTGCCCCGTAACCGCTCCAGTCAGCAGGAGACCAGTCCAAATTGTCGGTCCTGGCAGGGCTGGTGTTGTTTCTCCAATAACTATTTGAGCCTTTGTCCAGGCCGGTCCTTTCCTCAGCCGTGATGCTCAGTTGATTTGAAGTAGTATTTGCGCTGACCTGAAGTCCTCCGGCGTTGAAAGACGTCCCGTTGACATTGACAGATGCTCCGTCACCGATTCTGTAAGACAGTATCTTCCATCCATAATCCTGAGGAGTGCCGGCCTGACCTTGCTTGCGCTTGCTGTAGATATCGATGTATGTCGCCGGCGATGCACTGGTTGTGTTTTCGAATGTCTTTTCTGTCTTGACATTGCTTTCGACATAAGTGGTTCCCAGACAGAAATCGTAGTAGAACTGATTGATGAGATTCACATCGCTGCCACCGCCGTTCTCCCATGGCACGAGAGATGCCTCGAGTGCAAGATCAGCACCGGTGACAGGAGTGTCACTGCTTGTTTGAGGTATCCAGTTGGAAAGAAGCGGTCCCATGCCCCACTTGGCACCATCGTCAGCGAAGAGGCCCTTGACGAAGTGCTTCTTGCAGCGGCCGAAAGAAAGCCATGTGCTGGCGTCGGTCTTGAGCGCAGTCTGGATGTAGCCGCCACCCACCTTGTTGATCCTGAATGTCAGGTCGTTGAGGTCATCTTCCGGAAGAAGGAAGATGGTGAAGGTCAGTTTCTTGTTTGCGCCAAGAGTCAGGCCGGTGGTGCCGAATGAAACCGCAGCGTCCTTCTTGGCTCCGGTGGCGGCGGTGACGGTCGGGTAGTTGGAATATGAAGCACCAGTCTCATTGAGACCTGTAAGGGAGGTGGTGAAGGTACCGGAGAGATTGTAGCTCGTCGAGATCAGCTCTATGCTGCTGATGGACAGGTCTTCGGTCATGGCGTTGGTCACCTCGAACTCTATCGCAGTGGTGATAGGAGTGAAATACAGGAACACCTCGTTATTGTTGAAATCTTTCTGCTTCACGGTCCTCTTCGCAACCATGTACTGGTTCGTCATGTCAGGCGAGGCGACATAGTCGGCGGTTCCGCTGACCGAAATCGGGCTCTGGACCTCAGGGATAGCGCCGGTGAGGCTGCCGCCATCCGTGAGGGAATCCCCGCTCTTCACGTAAGGACTTGGATACACTCCGTAGAAGGTGTGGGCAACGCTTTCGCTGCCCCAGCGGAGACCCGTCTTATTGTTATCGTTGAGGGTGAGAGTCGCACGCGACTCGGTGGTAGTGCCGTACCTTGTACCAGCAGAGGTCTTGTAGTCGGCGAAGGTTCTCGTTGAGTTGCCATCCGCATCATTTTCACTGGTTGAAGCCTGAGCGCAGGTGATGCGGATCACGTCACCTTCCTGCCAGTCGATCATCTGATGGATCTTTTTCGTCTCCCCCGACACGGTCTGGGTCGTGATGTCACCATAGGCGGTCTTCGTAAGGGCATCTCCCTGAGTGCCAGCCCCGAACTTGATGGCGTCACCGGAGAGCCAGCCGAAGTTCTCGAACTTGTTGCAGCCGGCGATGGCCAGCGAGGCGACGGCCAGGACTGCGATATAATGTCTGCACTTTCTCATATTCATAGAATCATTAAAAGCCTGTCTCCCAGGTTGTGTTGATGTACTCAGTTGTTTCGAACGTAACATCCACGCCGACCTCCTGGCCGACGGATGAGACCACAGAGTTGTTGTTGGTCGATTCGGCGAGGATGAGGCTGTCCATCTCAACGGATGCCGGCTCGCACGTCGGTTTGATGTAGTACTTTCTTTTCATCTGCAAATGAATTCAATAGAGAATCCGGAGTTACGGTATCCCCCACAAAAAATAAATTAACTGCGCAAAGTTAAGTTAAAAAAAGCAAAAGAAGTCTTAAGAAATGTTAAAAATAATTTTTTGTAACAGATTAATTAAATGTATGTTAAATATAGGGGGCTGAATTTTCTCCAAATGACGTAGAGAGGGCTCAGGGGGAGAAGTATGTTTTTAGGGGCTCTGGTGGTCCAATACCAGCACTGACGCTGTGGAAGGTGTGCGAATTTGTGGAACACCTTCCTCAGGAATATAACACAAAGTGTTATTCTTCAATGTATTACAATTAAGGCATACGGAAGGTGTGACCCAAATTCTCGGCGGGGTGGACAAATACATTCACCGAAAGCATCACGAGTGGTATTGGTTACCCTTGTTTTGGTTCCAGACTCAGATAGTTTGTACTTATCTGGTAAAATAGCAGCAAGATAAGTGCACTCGAGAAATCAAAATATGCATATGGTAGCCTTCCAGGGCCGATTTGCTGAAATTTCTTGCACTTATCCTGTCAAGAATTTTCCAGGTAAGTGCAGGGATTCCGGGTCAAGCCCTGAATGACGGGAAAGGAAGAGACGGAAGGACGGAAGAAGGTCCGCACGGGATGGCGGACCTTCTTTCGTTTGGATATTCAGAGATATTCAGGGATGACTGCCCGGTGGGTGTCATCTCCGCAGCTGTCTACTGGGCGGCATCGGCTTCAACAGCCTCAGGCTCGGCGACCAGGGTGGCTTCTGCGGCGGCCTCGGACTCAGCGGCAGGTGCCTCAACCTTGACCTTGGCTGCAGGGAAGTTCTTGAGGAAAGGACGCTTGTCAACAGGGATCTTGTACCAGACAAAGCAGAAGACAACAGCAAGGACAACCAGCCAGATGAGAGCCTTCTTCCAGCATGGGGTCTTGACAGAGAACGGATCCTTGCCCTTGACCTTCGGGAGTTTTGCAATCTTGGTGAAGAATGATCCGAACTTGGTGTTGACCAGAGCCCTGGCATTGACAGCCCATCCGTTGGCATTGAGGACAGGGGCGATGTTACGCTTGCGGAGCTTGATCCAAGCCATGATCATCGAAGGACCAGAGATGAGGACCACGATGACGAGCAGCACGATCAGGACATTGGTCCAAGGCGTGATGAGCTTTGTGAGAGCAGAGAGGAGGAGTCCTACAGCCATTCCGAGAGCGGCGAATATTCCTGCGAACTTGGCGATGTCGAAAGGCTGCTTCGGAGCGGCGGCAGGATCTGCCGGGGCGGCCAGATTGATCTCACCTGCCTTTCCGCTCATGTCACCGCTGACCTTGCTCTCCTTGTCGGCGACGTTCTTCTTCAGACGCTCGGAAAGAGTGTTGGCGAACTTACGGTATGGAGAGAAGAACGCCTGTTTGACACTGATAGGGTTGTCGACGATCTTTGTGACGACAGCATCCCAGTCAAGACCGTCGCGGTCATAGAAAATCGCATTCTGGCCCACCTTGAAGGAATCTATCTTGCCCTCGGTGATGACGGCGGCGATGTCCATGGCACCCGCTTTCTGCTTCGAGGTGCATGAGCAGTAGAGGATGAACATCCCACTCTGGGAAGCCATGTCAGCATGCTTGCCCATGTCAGCCACCTTGACGCAGAGGTCGGTGCTTCTCTGGTCGATGTAGAGAGTACCAGCCTGGAATACGGCTTTGACCGAACCGTCGAAACTTGCATAGAAGTCCTGGAAGGTCACGAAGTTGCGGATGAAGGTGAAGAAATCACGGTTGAGGGTGAGGAGCTTGATCACGGACTCGATGGAGACGACGGTAGGATCGAGAGCCTTGTCCTCCTCGACGAGCTTCAGGAGAGCGCCCTTCTGGTCAGCAGCCTGGATCTCCTTGAGTCTGTCGATGCCGAGACCTTCCACGGTAGCTCCCTTCTTAGCGGCATTCCAGTCATTGAAAGCGGCGAACTTCGCCTGCACGGCATTCCACTGCTCCTCTGTAAGTTCAGCGGCATCAGGATATTCCACATCGAGGACCAGCGACTTGAGCGAAGCTACGGCAGCCTGCCACGCAGGATTGATGCCGGAAACGAGAGAAAGAGCCTGGCCGGGAGCGACCTTGGCGATAGGATATTCAGCTATTTCAGCCACATTGTCAGCGAGGTTCTTGGCGCTCACTGCGCTGATCTTGTCAGCAGAGACGTCAAGGGAAGCATCGGTAGGGTTGAAGGCGGCAAGCTTGCAGCGGAGGAAATAGTCATCCAGCTTGGCTTTCACCGCACTGACTGCGCCGAAAGCGGCGGCGGTGCCGTCACCGTAAGGGAAGACATTCTCCTTGTCAGCCTGGCCGGCCTCCTGCCATGCGAGACAGTCGGAGACAGCGGTATAGAAACGCTCGATACCGTCAGCATCGATTCCAGCCTCTCCGCAACGGTCCTGCGAACCGCCTTCGCAAGCGATGGCATCGGTGAGAGTCTGCTTGAGAGCCTCATCCTCAGCGGATGCAGGGACGATGATCCCGTCACCGTTGAAAGGTTTCGCAAAGACGAGGTCATGGTAGGCGGATGCCTCCTCAAGGCTGATGCTGTCCTTTTCCTTGCCTGAATATTCAAGGGCGGACTTCGCAGAATCATAGATCGCCTTGCCCTCTTCGACATCTACATTGATCTGGGAAAGCGAGACTTCGTCGCCATCCTTCACGAGGAGCTCAGGATCCTTGAGGATGCCTGTGAGCCATTTGGCAGTCGCAAGGACGTCGTTGACATGGATCTTGCCGTCAGCGTCGGCGTCGATCATGGCCAGAGTCCTGTCTTCCATTTCAAGGCCGCTCACAGGACAGCTCAGGACGGTCCAGAGCTTCTGGTCGAGTTCGTCAAGATGGGCGATGTCCTGCCCCGTGGTGATGCTGACTCTTGTCACACCACCCAAAGTGGAGAATTTCCAGTCGTAGTTACCGTTGGATTTCATATTCGATTAAAAATTAATTGTCTTCATTGCCGGAGCATTGCCGGAGCAGCGGCTCATGCCAAAGCACAAATATATGAAAAAAGATAGAATTGACTATATTTGTAATGAATATGAACTGAAATCACTAACGATAACCTCCATATGAAGAAGATTCTAATGTCCCTTCTGGCAGCCGCCCTTGCGGTGACCAGTTTCGAAGCCTCCGCTTCAACAGCCCACGATCTCAGATGCGAGGCCCTCGGATCCCCTCTCGGAATCGATTCGACCACGCCTCATTTCAGCTGGAAGAACGACGAACTCCAGAAGCCCTGGAGAATCCAGGTCGCAAGTTCAGAGAAAGCCCTCCTCGCCGGAAAGGCAGACCTCTGGGACAGCGGAGAGAAGACCTCTGACGAAAGTGTCATGGTCCCTTACGAAGGCAAGCAGCTCTCCTCAAGGCAGCTCTGCTTCTGGAGAGTCGCAGTCAACGGCGAATGGAGCGATCCTGACCGTTTCAGCGTCGGAATCATCGGCGACGACAGGATGGAAGGTGAATATGTAGCCGCATTCCCGGGTCAGGACCTGACCGACCCGGTGATCTACAAGCAGTTCACCTACAAGTATAAAGGAAAGACAGCCTTCCTCCATGTCAATTCCCTCGGCTACCACGAAGTCTGGATCAACGGCCAGAGAATCACAGACAAAGTCTTCGCCCCGGCCGTCTCCCAGATGGACAAGAGGTCCCTCATCGTGACTTACGATGTCACCGGCTTCCTCAGGAAAGGCACCAATGACATCGCGATCTGGACCTCCCTCGGATGGTACAACAACAATAACCTGTTCAAGGCAGAGATCGGAGGACCGGTCGTCAAGGCATGCCTCGACGTGCTCGACAAAGGCAGCTGGAAGAGCGTGCTCTCCACCGACAAGACATGGAAAGGAGTCAAGAGCGGATATTCAGACACCTCACGCTGGGTCTCAGGCCAGTACGGTGGCGAAGAGATCGATGCCGCACAAGTCCCTTCTGACCTCACCGCCGCAACCCTTGACCTTCTCTCACCTGTCCAGGTTCAGGAAGTAACTGTCAGCAAGCCGGTTGCAAGCCCTCAGATGTGCGTGGGCACCTCAGTCAAGGAGACCATCCAGCCGGTCATAGTGGTCCCTGCAGGCAAGGACAGATGGATTGTCGACATGGGCGTGGTCAGCACCGCAATGACCGAAATCCATCTCAAGGGACAGCAGGCAGGCGACAAGGTCGACATCATCTACAGCGATGAAGCCAGGCGCACAGGCGGCAACGACTGGGGACGCGACCACCTCATCTGCAGCGGCGACCCTGAGAAGGACGTCTTCCGCAGCAAGTTCAACTACCATGTCTTCCGCTTCATCACCCTCGAGGGAGTGAAGGAGCAGCCTTCTGTCAAGGACATCAAGGCCATCCGCTTCGGCACCTGCACAGGCCCGGCCAGCACCTTCCACTCTTCGGACCCGGATCTTGACAAGATATTCAATCTCCTGACCAGGACGATGGACAACCTGACCCACAACGGCTACATGGTCGACTGCGCCAGCATCGAGCGACTCGGCTACGGCGGAGACGGCAACGCATCCGCGCTCTCCCTCCAGACCACATTCGACGTTCAGAGCATCTACATGAACTGGCTACAGGCATGGATTGACACCCAGAGGGAGGACGGCCACCTGCGCCACACCGCCCCTAGCCCTGTCGGAGCCGGCGGCGGCCCGTTCTGGTGCTCATTCATCGTCCAGGCACCTTGGAAAGTCTACATGAACTACGGCGACACCCGCCTGCTCGAGAGATGCTACCCGAGCATGCTGAAGTGGATTGAATATGTCGACGCCAACTCGGTCGACGGCCTTCTCAAGAAGTGGGCTGACGATGAGACCAGAAGCTGGTACCTGGGCGACTGGCTCGCTCCGAGAGGAACGAACGTCACCGACGAAGAGACAGTCGACCTGGTCAACAACTGCGCCCTTGTCCAGAGCTATGACCAGCTCGTCAAGATCGCCGGGCTCCTCGGCAAAGACAGCGACGCAAAGAACTTCCAGGACAGGAAGGACAAACTCATCAATCTGATAAACAAGAAGTTCTATCACGCGAAGGAAGGCATCTACGGCACAGGATCACAACTCGACATGATCTACCCGATGCTCGTCGGAGCCGTTCCTGAGGGAAACGCTGACGCAGTCAAGGCCAAGCTCTTCGAAAGGACCGAGACCATCAACAAGGGCCACATCGGAGTCGGCCTCGTCGGAGTCGCCTGCCTCGCCGAATGGGCTGCCAGGAGCGGATCGGTAGACTACGTCTACAACATGCTCAAGAAGCGCGACTACCCTGGCTACCTCTACATGATGGACAACGGCGCAACCGCCACATGGGAGGACTGGGACAACCCACGCAGCCAGCTCCACAACTGCTTCAACGGCCTCGTATCCTGGTTCTATCAGGCACTCGGAGGAATCACCGCAGACGAGCCTGGCTTCAAGCGCGTCACAATCGTCCCTCAGATTCCTGCCGGCCTGCGCAGCGCAAGCGTGGAAGAGCAGACCCCATACGGAGCCATCAAAGTCTCCTGGGAGAAGAAGGAAGGCAGAATCGCCCTCCACGTGGAAGTCCCTGCAGGAGTGACCGCCACGATAGAGGGCAAGGAATATGTCTGCGGATCCTACGACCTGACGATGTCTGCAAGGTAGGCCGTCAAGTTAGAAGCTGTTTTGAATCTTCTATAACAAATTTTGTGAACCATTTCAAAACACCTTCTTTTTTATTTGAGCTGGAAGATGACAGGGAAGGTGTAACTTACGGGCACCGCCCTGTCTCTTTGCTTTCCAGGAGTCCACTTCGGCGAGCCGGTGACCACTCTCACAGCCTCCTTGTCCAGAGAAGAGTCCACTCCCCTGAGGACCTTTACGTCCGTCAGGCTGCCATCCTTTGCGATTACGAACGAAAGGATCACCTTGCCCTGCACGCCGTTGCTTCTGGCCATCTCAGGATAGTCCAGATGCTGGGCCACCCATCTGCCGAATTCATTGGCGTCGCCGCCGTTGAACCGTGGCTTCTCCTCGACAGCCACGAACACGACCGGCTCTTCATCGACTTCCTCCTCGACAGGGGCTTCGATATAGTCCATGACAGGAACCTCGATGGTCGATTCATCAAAACTGACGAAGTCATCGTCCAGAGGAATCTCATCGGTGACGATGTCTATCACATCGGAGAAGAATACAGGAGCGGCAGGAGGGGCCGGAGGGGTGTCCATCGTGACAGGAATATCATCCTCCGCTATGACTTCCGCGAACTCCTCAGGGAGAACCGCCGTGGTCCGGGTGCTGCTCCCGGACTGGAATGCCATGAGGACCAGGGCGAGTGAAACGGCAAGGCCGACTTCAACGAACAGGAATCTCTTGTTTTCGAGATTGGCTCTTGATGATTTCTTTGTTTCCATGATGCAATAGTTTATTGGGTTGAACATCTCTGGTGCAAAGGTACGGCTCCAGAACCCCCGGATGCAAATTTTCAGGCCCTTTGAATATCTCGCCGGAATATCCCAAAGCTTTAATAATCAAGCAGTTACCCTATACTCATTAAACAAGAATCTCTCGCATTTTGTAACATATTCACAATCAATTACTTATAACACAGAGCCAATTATCCGGTTTTTATCGCTAAATTTGCCGCCGGTAAAGGACGCCGGTACAGGCAACCGGCAAAAGGAAATGGACAGGACCTATCTCTTGACAACGCTGCTGGGGTTTCTTGCCCAGGGATTCTTCTCCGCAAGGATCCTTGTCCAGTGGTACACCTCAGAAAAGTCAAAGCGTCTTACCTCCCCTGCACTCTACTGGGTGTTCAGTCTGATGGGATCCTACCTGATGTTCGTCTACGGCTGGTGCCGCAACGACTTCTCGATCATATTCGGACAGCTGATCAGCTACTATGTCTATCTCTGGAACCTTAACGCCAAAGGAATATGGCGGAAAATGGCTGCCGGGCTCAAGACCGTGCTGCTGGCCACGCCTCTTGTGGCGGCATGTCTGGTCATGAACAATGCCAGCGGCTTTTTCAGTAACTTCCTGCACAATGACAAGATTCCGGTCTGGCTCGTGGTTTTCGGTTCGGCGGGCCAGCTGATCTTCACTCTCAGGTTCGTCTACCAGATCATCTACTCCATGAAGCGTGGAGAATCCGCTCTCCCTCTCACCTTCTGGATCATCAGCCTCGTCGGTTCGGGCACCATCATAGCCTACGCCATCATCCGCAAGGACATCGTCCTCCTCCTCGGCCAGGGATTCGGTTTCCTCGCCTACCTGCGCAACATCATGATCGGCCTCTCCGGCAAACAAGAATAGCCTCACGTCACTGCGGAAGTGCTGAGATGCCGGATCAAGTCCGGCATGACGACAGACGCACGGCATTGCGGGCTCACCAAACGTCATTGCGGGCTCGCCAAACGTCATTGCGGGCTCGACCCGCAATCCCATCTTCCCACATCACCATATGCCCACCCCTTCGTCATTGCACTACGGTTCCCTCTTCGTCATTACACTACGGTTCCCTCTTCGTCATTACACTACGGTTCCCTCTTCGTCATTGCGACCCGCAATCCCAAGATGGCAGAAAGGCTTGAAGAAAAAAACGTCATTACAGGTCCGCCTCTACACCATTGACGACCAGTCATTTAACAGGAAACCGGAGCGGTAAAAGGTTTCAGTGCTCCCGGGAACGGCCTTCGACAAGGAAACCGGAGCGGTAAAAGGTTCCTGCGCTCTCGGAAACGGCCTTCGACTAGGGAACCGGAGCAATAAAAGGTTCCTGCGCTCCCGGGAACGGCCTTCGACTAGGGAACCGGAGCGGTAAAAGGTTCCTGCGCTCCCGGGAACGGCCTTCGACTAGGGAACCGGAGCGGTAAAAGGTTTCAGTGCTCCCGGGAACGATTTTCGACTAGGGAACCGGAGCAATAAAAGGTTCCTGCGCTCCCGGAAATTATTCAGGTGGCTGGAAAGTGGTTTTAACCTCCGACAAGAGAATCGTGACCTGCTGAGTGTTGAAATGAAAGTCCCCGGAGCGTCCTCCGTGCGGAAGGTGTGCGAATTTGCGTTACACCTTCCGCAGGTTTTATCTCTTA
>JAKSJH010000073.1 GCA_024398315.1 Bacteroidales bacterium | reverse complement strand
TCTGTCCGCCGATAGTGATCATGTTGTTGTGGACCCAGTAATGGACTCCCTGTGTGCCGCGGGAAGCGACATTCTGGGCGATCTCGCACTCATGGTGAGGGAACATAAGGTCCATTCCGCCTCCGTGGATGTCGAATTCATGGCCGAGATATTTCTCGCCCATGCATGAGCACTCAAGATGCCATCCAGGGAAGCCTTCGCTCCACGGGCTCGGCCAGTGCATGATGTGCTCCGGCTCGGCTTTCTTCCAGAGGGCGAAGTCGTAAGGAGCCTTCTTGTCTGACTGGCCGTCAAGGCTGCGCGTGCCTTCCATGGTGTTGTCCAGGGTACGGCCTGAAAGGATCCCGTACTTGTGGTCGGCATTGTATTTCTCGACATCGAAATAGACAGATCCGTTCGAGATGTAGGCATAGCCTGCGTCCATGATCTTCCTGACAGTGTCAATCTGTTCGATGATGTGGCCGGACGCACGCGGCTCGATTGAAGGAGGAGCCACGTTCAGGAGCCTCATGGCCTCATGGTAGCGGAAAGTGCACCTCTGCACCACCTCCATCGGTTCCAGCTGCTCAAGACGGGCTTTCTTTGCGATCTTGTCCTCGCCTTCATCAGCATCGTGCTCAAGATGTCCGACATCTGTAATGTTCCTGACATAGCGCACCTTGTAGCCAAGGTGCCTCAGGAGCTTGAACAGCACGTCATAAGTCACGCCCGGGCGGGCATGGCCCAGATGGGCGTCACCGTAGACCGTCGGTCCGCAGACGTACATCCCGACATGGCCTGGAGAGATCGGCACGAAAAGCTCCTTCTGACGGGACAGGGTGTTTGTAAGAAACAGGTTCCTCATAAGGAATTACTTTCTGAAATAGTTTACTGCATTGGCGAAGAGCGGCTGCTCGAGATCGGCCTCTATGTTGCGGAGAAGGTTCTTCTCGTACCTCTCGCTGTGGCCCATCTTGCCGAGAATCTGTCCGTTCCTGCTGATGATGCCCTCGATTGCATAGTACGAGCCGTTAGGGTTGTACGGAGACTCCATGGTAGGCTCGTCCGTAAGAGGGTCGACATACTGGAAGGCCACCTGACCGTTGGCGAAAAGTTCGCGGGCGAGGGACTCGCTGACGACGAACTTGCCTTCTCCATGGCTGACAGGAATTGCGAACACATCACCGACTGAAAGGCCGGCAAGCCAAGGAGAATTGGTAGTGGACACCCTTGTGGAGGCCATCTGGGAGATGTGCCTGTTGATGTTGTTCCTGAAGAGAGTAGGAGACTCCTTGGTGACCATTCCGAGATGGCCGTACGGGAGGAGGCCGGACTTGACAAGGGCCTGGAAGCCGTTGCATATGCCGAGAATCAGACCGCCACGGGCGATAAGCCCCTCGATCGCCTCGGCCACATCCTTGTTGTTGAGGACGTTTGCGATGAACTTGCCGCTTCCGTCAGGTTCGTCACCGGCGGAGAAGCCACCGGAAATCATGAGTATCTGGCATTCATCGATGTTCTTCTTCATCTCAGCGATGGACTCGAAGACATCCTTGTCGGTAAGGTTGCGGAAAACGCTGGTACGGACAGTCGCCCCGGCCTTGCGGAAAGCCTTTGCCGAATCGTAGTCGCAGTTGGTTCCAGGGAAGACAGGAAGGTAGGCGATGACCTCGTCGACCTCCGGTCCTTTGTACTGGAGATCAGCCTTCTTCGCCTTGTATGGCTTGACACCCTCCATGCCGGCAGGGATGGTTCTTTCGGAATCAGCCTCGGCGGTTGCAGGATAGACCTTTTCGAAGAGAGATGCGTTGAAGTCCATCAGTTCGAAGACAGAGATGGAAGTACCGTTCACATGGACCATTCCGTCCTCTCCGTCGGTCACGTTACCGATTCTGACAGCCTGAGGGAAATCCAGGTCGCGGCCGTCGGTCTCAACGACGACAGAACCGTAGCTCAGGTTGAAGAGTTCCTCCTCGGCCATCTTGACATCAAAACCGAAGGCGTTTCCGAAGCTCATCTTGCAAAGGGCCTCGGCGACTCCGCCGAATCCGACCGACCATGCTGAGACGATTGTTCCGTCGGCTATCTTTTCATGGATGTAGTTCCAGTTCTTCTTCAGCTGACAGGTGTCAGGCATCCTGTTGTCAAGAGGAGTGTGCTTGATGACATATATTGCATCACCCTCCCATTTGAACTCAGGGGAGATGACCTTGTCAGCCTTCACCGGGGTGATACCGAACGCGACAAGAGTCGGAGGGACATGGATCGGGCCCTTTTCTGTCTCGAAAGAACCGCTCATGGAATCCTTGCCGCCGATTGATGCGAGACCGAGGTCGTTCTGCATCTTGAGGGCTCCGAGAAGAGCAGCGGCAGGCTTGCCCCACGTCTTCGGGTCAGAGGTCATCCTTTCGAAATACTCCTGGCAGGAGAATCTCATGGTGTCCCAGCTGCCGCCAGCTGCGACGACCTTGGTGCATGCCTCGACGAATGCATACGCCGCACCAGGGTACGGGCTCCATTCGCAGAGGTCAGGATTGGAGCCGAACGCCATCATGCTCGCGGTGTCGGTGAAGCCGACCACAGGGAGCTTCTGGACGGAGACCTGTGTCTCGGTGGACTGAAGCATTCCTCCGAAAGGCATCAGCACTGTTGAACGTCCTATGGTGGAATCGAACATCTCGATCAAACCTTTCTGACTTGTGACGTTAGGGTCCTGCATATTGGAGAACATCTTATCCTTCAATGTCTTGCCAGGAACGTCACGATAGAACGGATCCGTTCCGTCAACGGCTCCGATGGCAGCCTTGGCGAAATGCTTCGCACCTGCGCTGTCGATGAAGCTGCGGCGGATGTCAGCCACAAGGACTCCCCCGTTGAACATCCTCATCCTCGCCGTGTCGGTGACATCGGCGACATGAGTCACTTCTATGTTTTCAGAATGGCAGTATTCCCTGAACTTCTCCTCATCCTTCGCCTCGACGACAACTGACATCCTCTCCTGAGACTCGCTGATCGCGAGCTCTGTGGAATTCATGCCGCTGTACTTGACAGGAAGTCTGTCGAGATAGATGTCAAGTCCGTCGGCGAGCTCACCGATGGCGACACTTACACCACCTGCACCGAAGTCATTGGACTTCTTGACGAGGCAGGTGACCTCAGGCCTTCTGAAGAGCCTTTCAAGCTTTCTCTCCTCAGGAGCGTTTCCCTTCTGCACCTCGCTTCCGCAAGACTCGAGAGATTCCTCAGTGTGTTCTTTTGACGAACCGGTGGCTCCTCCGATACCGTCGCGTCCGGTGCGGCCGCCGAACATCAGGACGACATCTCCCGGCGCAGGGCTCTCCCTTCTCACGTTCTCAGCCTTGACTGCGCCCACAACGGCTCCAATCTCCATTCGCTTGGCCGTGTAGCCGTCGTGGTAGATTTCTCTGACGTGGGTGGTGGCAAGACCGATCTGGTTGCCGTAACTTGAATAGCCGTGGGCGGCCTTCCTGGTGATGACCTTCTGAGGGAGTTTGCCAGGAATTGTCTCGGCGACAGGCTTGTAGATATCACCGGCACCGGTGACCCTCATCGCCTGATAGACATAGGAACGACCGGAAAGAGGATCGCGGATGGCTCCGCCAAGACAAGTGGCGGCACCTCCGAAAGGTTCTATTTCTGTAGGATGGTTGTGAGTCTCGTTCTTGAACATCAGGAGCCACTTCTCAGTCTCCCCGTCCACATCTACATCGATGAATATGCTGCAGGCATTGTTCTCCTCACTTACTTCCATGTCGTCCAGCTTGCCGTTCTTGCGGAGATAGCGTGCGCCGATGGTAGCCATGTCCATGAGGTTCAAGCCTTTGGACTCCCTTCCTGTCTCCTTGCGCATCTTCATGTACAGGTTCAGGGTTCCGTCGATCTCACCCTTGATGAAAGATTCCTCGACCTGGATGTCCTCCAGCTCGGTCGTGAATGTCGTGTGACGGCAGTGGTCGCTCCAGTAGGTGTCCAGGATCCTGAGCTCGGTCTCGTTCGGCTCCCTACCCTCTTCCTTGAAATACTTGACGACCTCCTGAAGGTCAGCCTCGTTCATCGCAAGGCCCATCTTCTTGCAGAACGCCTTCAGATCCTCACCTTCCATCGAGGTGAAGCCATCAAGGACCGGCACAGGCTTCACGGCAGCGTGCTCGGTGTCGGCCAGTTTGCTGAGGTCCTTGGACCTGGATTCGACAGGATTGATGTAGTAGTGGCGGATCTGCGCCAGAGTCTCCTCTGAAGCATCGGAGTCCACGATGAGGAGTTTGGAGCTCTTGATGCTGATCTTCGCGCTCGGGTCGATGAGATGGACGCAGTCCACAGCCGAAGCGGCCCTCTGGTCGAACTGCCCAGGAAGGAATTCGACTGCGATGTACTTCATGCCCTCGAGATCGAGTTCGTCGGTAACGCTGTCAGTAACGACTTCACCGAACACGGAATAACGGCTCTTTTCAAGCAGTTCCGGAGTGAATCCGAACAGGTCATAGACGTTGAGCAGTCTTAAAGTTCTGAGCTTCAGCTGCAAGTTTTCGTTAAGTTCATTGAGCAGGCTGTTTGCCTCCACCCTGAACTCGGGGTACTTTTCTACGAAAATTCGAAAGTCTGCCATCTTGTATCAGATTTTTTGTTTTTATTCCTTGTAGTATCCTACAAAGATACGCAATCCGCACAAGTTACGCAAGCAAAAAGGCCGGTCCGGAAGGGCTTGTCAGAGTTTGTCGAGAATGGATCTCACCACCGGTTCCAGTGTAGGATATTCATACCCCCTGGTGAGGCCGAATTTCAACAGTTTGAACTTGATATTCGGGTCCCCCGCCAGCAGCCCGGCCTTCGTTTCCAGGACGGAGCGCATCCTGCGGTCCGCCTCGTCCTGATCTATTCCTTCAAGGGCGGCCGAGATGTCATTTCTGGATATTCCCTTGGCGAGAAGGGTGTAAGAAATCTTGGCCGGTCCCCATCCGGTCAGACGCGATTTCTCCCTGGCGAACGCCGAAGCATAGCGCCTGTCATCGACAAACCGTTCCCTGATGAGCGAGTCCAGCATCTCAACGGCCTTCTCCTTGTCTCCCTGCAGAGCGGAGAGGGCCTTCCTGAATATGTCCGAAGAGCAGCATTCCTTCTTGGAACAAAGATTCTGCAGATGGTTCAAAGTCTTTGAATATTCATCCATAACATCCTAGAAATCAAAGCCCATGCTGAGGAACACTCCCAGCGACTTGGAATAGTTCGACCAATGCAGATCAGCCCGGAACGGTCCGACTATGGTGTTGTAGGTGTACTGCATGGCGAGTCCCCAGACATTCAGCACGTCTTCATCCACGAGCTTGTAGGAAGACAGCCGGTCTGCTGACGTGGCGAAATTGACTATCCCGGAGAGATAATTGTTCTTGAACAGCTTGGTACGCAGTTCAAGTCCGGCCACAGCCAGATTCTTTTTCATCGAAACAACGTTCTCGATACCGTAGAAGGCCATCTGATGGTCTATGTAGCGTCCTCTCATGCTTCCTCCGAGGAGGTTGGAGTACATGGCGGGCACTTCAGGGCCGACCAGGCATCTCACGTCCAGCGATGGGATCGCCGCAAGAGCGTCTCCTCCGAAAACAGTCTTCGCATCGAAGGTGAATGCATGGAAATCAGGAGTGTTGTAAGGATTCGCACCGAAGACGAACTGATAGGACATTCCGATGGACTTGCCCGTCGTAGGGATGTACGCATTGTCGAACGTATCGTTCCTGCCCTCGATGAAAGCGGACATGAATCCGTTCCGCAGCTGTTCTGAATCATAGTCGCCAATGTACTGAGTTGCCATCAGGGAGCCTATGCGGAAACGGTCGGCTCGTAATCCTGCCTTAAGGAAGAACTGGGACCATTTGAGGTTGGACAGGTACATCTCAGCGCGGAGGTCGGACATGTTCAGTCTGAACCGGTTGTCCCCCATGCTGAATTTGTTTCTGTCGATGTAGTTGAAACTGGTGGCCATGTTCAGGGTAAGTCCGTCAGGATAACAGTGCGAGAAGACTATTCCTGCGAAAGGATTGGCTCCGACCTTTCCTGTGATGTCAAGGGAAGAACCCTGAAGCTTCTGGACTCCGATGCCTATGTTAAGCAGGACGGCCACCACTTCCTCAGTGTCGAAACGGGCTCCAAGGCCTACCTTGTTCACCGGACCCTTGCGGCAGTCGAACTTGAGTCTGAAAGGTTCCTCGCTGCCCAGCAGTTCGTAGTTGACATAGTCGAATGCATCGGTGCCGTAGATGGTGGCGACCGCATCCTCCATCTCAGCACTTCCGACACAGCTGTTCTGTCCGACGTCGAGTCTGCTCATCAGATAGGTCCTCTCGTCTTCCGACACACCCTCTATCTCCACTTCGGAGATGGCGACAGGACTGCGTCTGATGTCAAATGCAGGCGCACATGCCAGCGAGGTGGTGTCCTTCCCGACGAGCATCTTTATCGAATCAAGCTGCGGAGCCATGGCGACAGCGGCTTCGTATCCACGCGAAATTATTGTCGCAATGCTCTGACTGTCAAAGCTAAGCATTCCATAATCATGCATGTCGGGCCGGATGGTCACGTCCGGGATATTCACATTCGACTCAAAGGAGGCACGTCCCATCATGTCTATCCCGGTGTCTATGATGTCCCCGAGATTGTTGATTTCTGAATAGCTCCTGTAGCCGGTGGACAGAGTCACTCCGATGACTATGTCCGCACCTATCTTCTTGGCGATGTCTGTCGGGAAGTTGTTGCGCATGCCTCCGTCCACGAGGACCATCCCGTCAGTCTTCACAGGAGTGAAAAGACCCGGGATCGACATAGTAGACCTCAATGCCGTATTAATCTTCCCCTGCGTCCAGATCTTGGCCGTCCCGGTCACAAGGTCCGTGGCGACACAGATGAAAGGGATCGGCAGGTCATAGAAGTCGCATTCGTCCTGGTAGCCGACAGAAAGAGAACTGAATATGTTGGACACATTCTGGCCGAAGACCATTCCTGAAGGGAGACTGCCGAGGAGGTTGTCCTTCACCATAGCCGTGGCGTCCCCGTCTTCAGCTCCGAAATGGATGTCCTCGGACCTGTGAGGGTACTGCATCTCATCCTGCTTCTGCTTCATGTAGTCATCGACAGTGTAGTAGAAAGGGAAGGACAAGGCGTATTTTTCCTTGTACTTGATCTTCGAATACGACATGTACTGTCTCGGCACCTTGTCGCTCAAAGCCATGTCCCAGTCGATGCCGCGGACGATGGAATCAAGCTGGGAAGCATTGTAGCCTAATGAATATATTCCTCCCACGAGACCTCCCATGCTGGTGCCAAGAACTACGTCGACCGGCATGCCGATCGATTCGAGATAGCGGATCACACCCACATGGGCCGCTCCCTTGGCACCTCCTCCGCTGAGAACGAGAGCCACTGTCGGCCTGTTGTTCTTCTGACGGATATCATCCATCATGGCCCTGATCTTTGTCAGACGAAGGTCACCGGCTTCCATTATGGAATCCAGAACGGCATGCGACTGGGCGGAGGCCGTGAATCCTCCCGTCCCTCCTGGCCGGACGGAACTGCCGGTCAGAAGAAGGGCGAATGCAAGAGCGAACCGCAGCGCAGCAGCATGCAGGCGCTGATGGCGTGATTCAAGTGTGATTCTGTAGAGCATATCGTATTTTTTCATAGTTCAGAAGTTGTTCAAACAGCTTCTGAAATACAAATATATAGTTCAAGTTTTGAAAAACAAAGAAATGAATGCACTGACAGTCCGCATCCATCAGAAATGCAGTCTGTCCGTGAGGGTCCCGCCAGATGAGGGTGATGTGGATATTACAGAAGAGAGGACTGTCCGGCGGCGAGTTCGTTCACCAGTGAGGCGATGTCCTTCTTCATCTCTATTGCAAGAATGGATTCAAGCTGATGCAGAGTGTGCAGATCAGACGAAACGAATGAATACATCCCATGGGAAAGAAGATGCTCGAGTATCTTCATTGAATCAGGGCCATAGGTACCCGCAAGGGACATGTAGTTCAACTGAAAACGGCAGCCGGCCTCTGCCAGTCTGTCGAACCGTTCAAGATTGTCCGCCAGGTAGAGATACCTTTCCGGATGGGCCAGAATCGGTTTCCTGCCCGCCATGTTGAGTTCAAACACCGTATCGTCCAGATTCTGACTCGGATAATAATATGACATCTCTATCAGGACCGACCCGTCCGGATAAGTCAGCAGGGACGGGTCTGCGGCCCTGGCCGCAAAATCCTTCACGACCATATATTCAGCGGCCAGCGAAGTCTTGAGCCCCCATTCGGCGGGAATCCTCGGCACGAAGTTCCCGTAGACCTCTACGAGGCGGGATTCATTCATGTCGGGATACACCTCAGGATTCATGTGAGGTGTGAACGTGATGTCCTTCACACCCGCATCAACCAACGTCTTAAGGGCCTCCAGGGAATGGCTTCCGTGACGGAATCCATCATCGACACCCGGAAGGATATGGTTGTGGATGTCACGGGTGGAGATTTCCAATGGATATCTTTTACGCCGGAACAGATTCATGGTCCCTATGATTCAGTGACATCGTTCTCAGCGGAGTCGCCATTCTCGGAATAATAGCCGTAACCGTAGCCGTAGCCATAACCGTAACCGGTTCCGTAGCCGTAACCGGAGCCATAGCCGTACTTGTATTTGGCGGACTTGAGGTTGACAGCATTGAGGATGATGTATGGATTGACAATCGGATGATTCTTGTCTTTCAAGGCGATGTTGACCTCATCAACCAGTTTCAGCGGAGTGTAGTCAGCCCTGACACAATAGAGGGTCGCATCGACATATGGATTGACAAGAGCGGAGTCAGTGACAGGGAAATACGGCGCGGAGTCCACGATGACATAGTCGTAGCGGTCGCGGCACCACTCGATGATGTCCTTCTGACGGCCCTGGGCCAGAAGCTCGGACGGGTTCGGCGGGACCACTCCGGCTGATATGACATCCAGATTGTCGGAGACTCCGCTCTTCTGGATGATTTCAGCGACTGAAGAGCACTTCCCGACAAGATAGCCGACGACAGACTTCGTGGAACTCTGAACGACTCCGTCGAATATCTTGTGGATGGTAGGCTTGCGAATGTCCATTCCGACCAGACAGACCTTCCTGCCGGTGTGGGCTATTGAAAGGGCGATGTTGGATGATACCACGGACTTGCCTTCTCCAGGAATTGAAGAAGTGACCTGGATGACCTTGACACCAGTCAGATACTGGATGTTGCTGCGAAGCATTCTGAATGACTCTGAGAACTGGTCGCGTCCTCTCTCCGGGATGAGAGCGTATGTATCCTTTCCATTGTCCGGAAGAACAGCCAGAATCGATGCGTCAATCCTGTCTTCAACGTCTTTCTTAGTCTCCACCTTGGTCTTGAGGGCCTTCTGGAGCCATACTATGGCAATAGGAAGAGCAAGTCCGAGGATGAATGCCAGCAGGTAGATCATCCTGGTGTTTGGAGTGACAGGATGGCCGGTTCCGAACGCAGGTTCGATGACCCTGAAATTGTCCGTCTCGGAATAGAGGGTTATCTGAGCCTCCTCCCTCTTCTGCTGGAGAAGCAGGTAGAGAGGTTCGATGATGTTGACCTTCCTGGACATCTGCTGGAGTTCGAACTGCTGCTGAGGAATGTCAGCCATCTTCTTCTTCGCCATGCCCACGACATGGGAGAGTTCGTTCTCACGAAGCGCATAGACTTTTTTCAAGGATGCGATCGACATGAGGATGCTCTGGCGGGCGTCATCAAGCTGGGTGTCAATGCTCAGCACACGAGGGTTGGATTCAGACGAGTTGGCGACGAGACGGTTGCGCTCGGAGACGAGCTGGTTGTAGTCCGCAATTATGGCGTTGAGACCGTTGTCGGAAATGCCGATATTCGCAGGAATGACCCTGTGACTGCCCACAGAACCCTCATTGATGACATCCGAAACCATGTCCAGAATCTTTATCTGCATGCTGACCTCAGTGAGCTGGGACTTGTACTGCATGTCAGAAGTGAGTTCCATCTGGGACTGTGAGGCGATGTCCACAAGAGCCTGGTTCGCCTGATAGTTCTTGTAAGTGCTCTCGGCCTCGCCGAGCTGTCTGGATATGTCGGAGAGTCTCTGGTCGATGAAGTCCATCGTGGCCTTTGAAGACATTCCCTTGTACTGACGGCTTTCCGAATTTGTCTTCATGACAAGAGCGTCAAGAATGTCCGCCGCCCTGCGTGCAATAGGATCGGTCATAGTAAGGGTCACGACATCGGTCTGGGTCGGACCCTTTCCGTTGACAGAAGCGGTAAGGTTCGCCACAAAGCCCTTGGCCGTAGCCATCGGGGTGTTCCAGGTACACATGTAGGTGTCGCCTTCTACCATGTCAGCGATGCTGGTGCGGGCGATGACCATGTCGAAGTCATCCAGACGCAGAGTGTCTCCATAGGCGTAGGCATTCTGCGGGAGACTGCGCTCCCTTCCGTTGACCAGGAACTTGCGCACCTTGAAAGTTGCGTCGTCACAGTGGACGAACTTGACTGAAAGGGATGACATGTGCATCTCCTCCGGAAGAAGTTCGTTCTGGGAGATGGTCAGGCTGATAGGAGAATTCAGGTAGAACTCCTGAGACTTGAAATCCAGCAGGGAATGGGCGATACGGGTCCTGTTCGCTATCGGCATGATGTAGTGGTAGTACCTGGTGTTCAGGTCCAGGTCGTCCACCACCTTCGACATCAGGGAAGGGCTCTTGAGGATGAACACCTCGTTGTCAATCTTCTTGACGACTGTCTTTCCCGTGAAATCAGCCAGGAGGGAGAGGTCCGTGTTGCTTCCGTCCGGCTTGTTGAGCATTATCCATGACGTCCTCTGGTAAGTCGGTGTCTGGATTCGGACATAGCAGAAAGCGATCAGCAGAGCGGCCAGTGCGCAGCCGACCATCCACCATTTCAATCTCCAGCAGCTTTCAAGGAATTCAGCTATGTTGAGATCCTCCTGCTGCTGATTGGAAGAAGGAATGTTGTTCTGTTCCATACTGGTCATAATGAATTGTTAATTCTAGAACATCTTGAGGATTGCGAGCGACGTGGTGATGGAAGACAGCATCACGCTCCAGATGCTGA
>JAKSJH010000072.1 GCA_024398315.1 Bacteroidales bacterium | reverse complement strand
TAGAGGGTGCGCATAGTGCTGGCATCCTGAGGGTAGTCGAAGTAGCAGTAGGTCGTAGGACAGCAGATGACTTCGTTGCCGCCTGCAGTCGACTTCTGGACGACATCGGCGTGGTAGCCCTGCCACCCGTTGACGATGGCCGTAGGGGAGACACCGCCTTCGAGGATCTCGTCCCAGCCGATGAGTCGCTTCCCATTGGCGTTGAAGTACTTCTCCATCTCGCGGGTGAACCAGGACTGAAGTTCCTCGAGGCTGCCGAGTCCCTCATTCTTGATCCTGGCCTGGCAGAGTTCGCAGCTCTCCCACTTCTTGCGGCTCACTTCATCGCCACCGATTTCGGCAAAGTTGTAAGGGAAGAGGTCGAAGACTTCCTTGAAAACGTCCTTCGCCCAGTTGATCACCTCGTCGCTTCCGAGGCAGAGAGGATCGGTGCCGTCGTGGCCGCAGCTGAGCCATGGATAGCACTGTGTGGCTGTATAGTTGTGACCCGGCATGTCGATCTCAGGAACAACGTCGATTCCGCGGACGGCAGCATAGGCGACGATTTCCTTGATGTCCTCCTGGGTGTAGTAGCCACCGTACATCTTCTTACCGTCGATGATGCGGAAATGCTCTTCAGGAAGGCTCATTGCAGGGTTGTTCTCACTGACGGCGCGCTCCATGCAGGCTTTGTCGATGTACTCGCCCTGAGGGTCCCTCCAGGCTCCCTTCTCGGTGAGGAGAGGATATTTCTTGATTTCGATCCTCCAACCCTGGGAGTCGATCAGATGCCAGTGGAACTTGGAGAACTTGTAGAGGGACATGATGTCGAGGAATCTCTTTGTCTCCTCCACTGAATAGAAATGGCGGACAGGGTCGAGCATGAGACCTCTCCACTCGTAGGCAGGCTTGTCGCTGATCTCTGCAGCAGGAACAACCCATTCGATGCCGCGGAGAACGGACTTGAACTCGATCTGGTAAGGAAGCATCTGGCGGAGCGTGGAAATTCCGTGGACGATTCCCTTGTAGCTGGAAGACTTGATGACCACGCCATTGTTGCCGGAGACGAGGGTGTAGCTCTCATCCTCACGGTCACCTTTGACGAGCTGGAGGCTGATGGCTCCCTTCTTGCCTTTCTTGACCTTGATGCTGCATCCTGTAGCAGGAGAAAGAATCTCCTGGAGATAGGCGGCTGCTGGTTTGATAGCCTTGTTGTCAAAACTGATGGCGAATTTCTCCGGAAGCACGAACGCACCCTCCTTCTCGACAACCTTGGACGGTTTCGGGATGATGTTCAGTTCGGCGGAAGCCGGAACGGTCACAATCAGTGCCGCGATGGCGGCAAGAAGCATTTTCAATCTGTTCATATCTGTTTGATTTTAGAATATTCAGTCAATCCGTCATTCCCGGTCAGGGAACATCCTGGACAGGCTTCTGGCCTCTTTTATGCAAAAATAACGAAAAACATCAGGATAAGCTTAATGAAGGCACAGGTTTTTTCATTATATTTGAGAAATCATCAAGAAATTATAACACTAAAGAATATATGGACAGAAGAAAATTCATCAAGGTCGGTTCGGTGGCCGTCGCCGCCACCGCAGTTTCAGGCAATGGGATAGTCAGCGCCGCTGAATCTCTCAGCGGGAAGAAACTCAAGGTTCACAATCCTTCCGGACCGGCGGTCTGGTCATCAGAGACAGGCAAAGCCGGCGAAGGGGATCTCTTCGCAAGGTTCCTCGGAACAGGAGCTGCAGACTGGAACGGAGTCGACGAGAGGGGAGAGCAGCGCCGTCTGACCAGCATCCTGTTCGACAACAGGATATTCATCGATTTCACGGAGACGGATGCCGACATGCTTCCGAAGGGGTTCAAGTCCGATGCGGTATTCTACACTCATTCACATGGCGACCATTACAACGCCGCCGCGGAGATCAAGTACATAGGCGCCTCACATGTCTATGTCGGCGCCACATGGGTGGAAAAAGCGCGCAAGGAATTCAAGAAGGCGGCTGAGATAGCCGGTGCCGAGTGTCCGGAAGTGACTCCTCTCGGAATAGGTACGAAGGTGATTGTCGGAGACATAACCGTCACTGCAATGCCGGGTAACCATTACATAGATCCTGAAGAGCAGCCTCTCATCTATCTCGTTGAGAAAGGTGATGTCAGGGTCATCTATGCCACAGACACGGGCGGAATCCCATGCAAGGCCGCCAGAATAGCCGGAATCGACGCACATGACCCGAACGGCAAGCCGGTGACGGCGCTTGTGATGGAAGCCACGATGGGCATCGACTACGATGAGGACTACAGGATATTCACCCACTCAAGCGTCGGGCTGGTAAAGCGTACTACAGACGTAATGATGGCCACCGGCAGACTTAAGGCTCCTCAGGGACAGCCTGTCTATCTCACCCACATGGCCCGCGGTCTCCATGGCACCCAGGCCGAACTTGACAGAGACCTTCCAGAGCCTCTCAGAGCCGCATATGACGGTCTTGAAGTCGTTTTCAGAGCACAATGATGAATATTCAGAAAGAAATGAAAAGAATCTTACTCGCAGCAGTTGCGCTTGCATCAGTATCATTCTCCTTATCTGCCCAGGACGTGTTCGAAGCTGACAGGGCAAGATGGAAGGAAACAGCACAGAACACTACTCCGACACTCCACGAGACCATAGTACGTCCCGTGGCTGTGGTCGATGCGGTCTCTGATCCGGCCGCCTTCCAGGGATGGAGATACGAAAAGGTCGGGGCCCCGGATTTCTACGACAAGCCGTTCAGTCGGATCAACACGATCACATTGGACTTCGGCAAGCATTACACCGGCTATTTCAGCTTTCACACGAAGACTCTCACAAACTGCATGGACGCACCGACAAGGTTCAAGTTCATGTTCGGTGAGATGCCCGGTGAGATGAACACCCCTCTGGATCCATGGAAAGGCGGTCTCAGCCGTGCCTGGATGCAGGACGAGACGGTGACTCTGACAGAGATGGACCAGTGGACCACGATTCCGAGGCGTCTTTCTTTCAGGTATCTGACGATAGAGCTGCTCGGTACTTCATCCGGCTTCGAGTTCGCGATAGATGACAGCTGCTTCAAGGCTGTCTCAAGCGCAGGCGAGAACGTCGTCCCTCTCAATCCTGACTGCCCTCAGGAGATAAGGGACATTGCCCGCGTCTCTGAAGAGACTCTCCGCGAGTGCATGCAGACATCCTTCGAGGACGGACCGAAGAGGGACCATCGCTGCTGGTCGGGTGACCTCTATCTTCAGAGTCTCGCCAACCGCTACAGTTTCAGGAACTTCGACCTCGTGAAGCATTGCCTCTACCTGTTCGCCGCCTACAGCAGGGAGGACGGTGTGCTGTGGTCCAACATGTTCGATTTCCCGACCGTCCATCCTCAGTACGGATCATATTGTCTTCCATACTGCCTCATCTGGAACTCGACTCTTCTTGAATATCTGAAGGACACCGGGGACTATGACACGGCAAGGGACCTTTGGAAGGTTGCAAGGACTCAGACCGAACATGCTCTCACCTATGTGAGGGAGGACGGTCTCTTCGACATCAACGCGCATCCTACCTGGATATTCATAGATTGGAGAGCCGGACTTGACGTGAATGCCCCTATGCATGGCGCCATGATCTTCGCTCTTCAGCAGACTTATGAACTTGCCACCATGCTCGGATGCACTGATGAAGTCAAGGAATATCCTGCCTTGATAAAGAAGATGACCAAGACAGCACGTAAGGCATATTACGACAAGGAGCGAGGCGTGTTCACCAGCGGTCCTGACTCTCAGGTCTCAGTCATGTCACAGACCTGGATGATCAAGGCCGGTGTCCTCAATCAGAAGGAGGCGCAGAAAGCCATCAGCAACGCCCTTGCTTCTGAGTCCACTGTCATGCCAGGCACTCCGTACGGTACCCATTACCTTATCGAGGCAATGATCAATGCTGGAATGTATGATGAGGCAAGAGCATATCTTGTTGAATATTGGGGCGGAATGGTCAGGAAGGGAGCTGACACATTCTGGGAGGCATACGACCCGGATGATGATTTCCTTTCTCCTTACGGATTCTTCCCTCTGAACAGTTCCTGCCATGCGTGGAGCTGCACTCCTACCTACTTTATCGGAAAGTATCCGGAAATATTTCAGAAATAGTCAGTTATCATGAGAAAACCGATCTGCCTGATCCTTTCGCTCTCCGCTCTGCTTGTCTCATGTTCTTCAAACAAGGAGGCTCCAAGTTACGGAGAACCTGTTTTCGGCACAGTCACCGAGGACTGCCCCGTTGCCACCACTGTCTATGGCAAGGTCTCCGGGGAGAACCGCGACGGCGTCGCAATATTCAGAGGCATACCATACGGAGGCAGCGTTTCCGGACAGAATCGCTGGAAGCCTGCTCCGGAGCCTGATTCCTGGGATGGTGTCAGGGAATGTACGGTCAACGGTCCTTTCTGCCCACAGGGTATGGGTGAGGCCAGCATTTCTGCCAATCCTTCTGAACTTGGCATGACTTTCAACGGAGGACATCCTGAACTTTTCGGCTGCGAGAACGAGAAACCTGACGAGAACTGTCTTGTTCTCAATGTTCTTACTCCTGGACTTGACAAATCGAAACGTCCTGTCATGGTGTATTTCCACGGCGGAGGCTTCACCACCGGAACCGGATCACTTGTTCTTGGTGCTGACAAACTTTGCCGTGAGGAAGACCTTGTGGTTGTCGGTGTCAACCATCGTCTGAATGTCTTCGGTTATCTTTATCTCGGACACAAGGATCCTGAATATTCAGCATCAGGTTCTGTCGGTATTCAGGATCTTGTCCTCTCTCTCGAATGGGTCAGGGATAACATCTCTGCTTTCGGCGGTGATCCGGACAATGTCACGATCATCGGCGAGTCTGGTGGCGGTTTCAAGATATGTAATCTGATGGCGATGCCTTCAGCTGCCGGACTGTTCCATCATGCCATCGTTGAGAGCGGTTCCAACCCTGTCGGAGGACTTGGTGTTGACAAGGCTGCTGAATATACTGACAGACTTCTTGCCACTCTCGGTCTTTCTGATGGGGATTCATGGAAAGAGCTTTTCAATCTTAATGCTGAAACCATCCATGATGCATTTTCACGCTCTCATATCCCTCTTTCGCCTGTCGCTGACGGCAACGTGCTTCCATATTATGAATCAGGCACATGGACTCCTGAACTGTCAAAGGGAATCCCAGTACTTGTCGGTTCTTCCGCAGATGAATTCGGCGTATTCCTTCCAATTGACAAGTTCGCTGAAGAGATGACCTGGGAGACTGTCAAGGATCGTGCTGTCACTCAGTTCCATGTACCTGCCGACAAGGCGGCTGAGGCAGTAGAGGCTTTCAGAACCCGCAATGACAAGAACGACGATCCATGGCATGTCTATCTGAAGATGCACAGCACTTCGACTCTTCTCGGTGTCGGTGCCTACCATCAGGCTTTCAGAAGATCGAAAGCAGGATTCGCTCCTGTCTACAACTATCTTGTCGAGTTCGATTCCGAATCAGTCTTCAATCCTTCTCTCCGATGTGCATGGCATACTGCTGACCTTCCGTTGCAGATGAGAGTTGTCTATCACGAAGAATGTGAAGGTCTCTCTATGACCATGGCTCATGCCTGGGCTGCTTTCTGTAGAACAGGTTCTCCTTCAACTCCTGAACTCGAATGGCCTGCTTTCACTCCTGAGAATCCTCAGGTGATGGTTTTCGACAAGGAGGTCAAAGTCATGTCCGATCCTGACGCCAGTCTCAGACAATACATCGAGACTGATTGGGATTCGGAAGGTTAGTTTTTCTTCATACTCATTATCCATGATTGAACAGACTAAAGAACAGAGGATGTATTACAGAATCCGCAATCTTTGCGGACTTCTCGGCATGATTCTTCCTTGGCTTGCTCTATTTTCCGCCGGCATCGCTGATCATCCGAATGACCAATGGTGGTGGAGCATTTCTGCAACCTATTACCTGAGCCCCGCTCTTGTCGGTGTCCTTGTTCCTTCCTCTATTGTACTTATCTCATACATCGGTTATGATGATTATGACGCCTGGATTACATCCTTGAGTGGCATTTTCGGTCTGTGCATCGTCTTATTTCCATGCAAGGTTTCCTGGATACCCGAAGGGACCCCTGTAGGCTTCTTCCAGATTCCTATCCAGATCTCACATATTATTCACACCTGCAGCGCTGCGCTGTTCTTCCTTCTGATTTCAATAAACAGCCTTTTACTTTTCACAAAGCACGGTGCTGTCCAGACTCCTCAGAAAAAGATCCGCAACATCATCTACAAGGTCTGCGGATGGGGTATGATCGGTCTTCTCATAGTTTTCGTCACTCTTCATCTTATAGGTGTCCCGAAATTTTTCGTGATGATCATTGAAATCCTTCTTCTCAGTCTTTTCGGTCTTTCCTGGCTAGTCAAAGGTGGCGCTTTCCCATTCCTCAATGACAAGGAAGATGATGAAAATGATGTTAATGTGTTGATTGAACGATAGTACAATATTTATAATTCTCTTTTCAGATGGACAGAAGAAAATTCTTGAACGGTCTTGCGGCTGGTGGTGCATTTACTGTGTTCGCTCCCTCTCTTCATGGACATGGAATATTCGATTCTCCATTGTCATCATCTGCTACACCTTCCAGTACAGAAGGAGCCTCATTGGACAGAGATGGTCTGAAATTCTGGTTGGAAAGTTCATACCGTAGAGTCTATCCCGGATCTCCTGCAGGGAACAAGGATTTGCCTTCAATCCTTGCAGCCCGGAGCCAACAGAGTTCGTTCCAAGCCTGCTTCAAGAATACGAACACGGATTCTGCTTTGGTCCGGTGCGAAGTAATCGATGTTCCTGCCGATTGGGTAGTTAATGTTCGTAGAGTCGGTTTCGTGCCTCTTCCACATTTCAATACTTTCACCCCAAAAGAGGATCTTGAAGGCGCAGGTTTCATTCCCGGGCTCTGTCCGGACCCATTATTCCCGGAAAACAGTGTTCATGTTGGTCCTGATGAGAATGGTGTCTTCTGGATTTCATGTAAGATTCCTGCCGGGACATCTCCTGGAGAATACAAATTGAATGTCAAACTCACACTTGAGAATTCCTTCAGTTATGTGGACTGGACAAGGCTGCAACCATGGTCGGTCGAACTGCCTGTAACCATCGACGTGAAGTCTCTGGTTATCAAACCACGCAGAGATTTTCCTGCAACCAACTGGATATCAGCTGATTCGATCTGGCAATATTATAAGCTTGAGCCTTGCTGTGACAGATTCTGGGAACTTACCGACAAGTTCATTGAGGATATTATCAAGCATAATATCAACGTCATTTACACACCGCTGTTCAATATTCGTCATGAAATACTGGAACGTCCGGCACAGCTTTTAAAGGTAAGACGTACAGGTCCTGACCAGTATGAATTTGACTTCAGTGACGTACGTAAATGGGTCCGTCTGGCCGTTAAACACGGTGCAAAATATATAGAATGGCCTCATTTCTTTACACCAGCTCCTACAAGCGGCAAGTACCCTCAACGCATCTATGAGCGTACTGATTCCCGTATCGGTGAGATGCTATGGACTCCTGAAACCAGTGCGACATCTGAAACTTACAGGAGATTCCTCGATCAGTTCATGCCGGAATTCAAAGCTTTCCTGAAAGAGGAAGGAATATTCAAAATGTCATTGTTCCATTGTGCAGATGAGCCGGATGGAGATGTTCAGATCGCCGACTACCGTAAAGCAAGAACCCTGTTGCGTGAGGTGGCTCCATGGATGGAAGTCATCGATGCAATGAGTGACGTTAGGTTCGCTACTGAAAAATTGACAGACATGCCTGTACCGAGCATTACCTCGGCGGCTGCTTTCAAGTCGGCTGGATGTCCGTCCTGGGTCTATTTCTGCTGTGGCCCTAGAGACAAATATCTGCAAAGACTTCTTGACACTCCGCTGTCTAAAATCAGAATGACAGGGTGGCTGTTCTACGCATTGGATGCCAAAGGATTTCTTCATTGGGCATACAATTACTGGATGGTATTCTGTACGGGAACTCCACTCGATCCGTTCCAGGATTCATCGACTGGAATGTGGCCTGGCATGCCATATGGTGACGCGTTCGTGGTCTATCCTGGACCTGACGGACCTATCGATTCCGTAAGATGGGAGGTCTTCGCTGAAAGTCTCCAGGACTATGCTCTTCTGCAATCGGCCGGTATTAAAAAGGATGATCCATTGTTTGCCGGGATAAAGGACTATAATGTCTTTCCTTTCAGTGAAGAATGGATAAGATCCACCAGGGAGAAGATATTGTCCCGTTATTAATCATATTTGCTTATAAATCGAATATTCATATGAACAAAAGGATTCTCGTTTTTCTGATCCTGTCAGTATTTTCATTCGCTCCAGCTCTGCATGCTCAGTACAATCCGAACGGAGACTATCGCGAGACTTTCAGAGGTCAGTTCCATTTCAGCCCTAAGTCAGGTTGGATGAATGATATCAACGGACTTGTCTATCAAGGTGGAAAATATCATATGATCTATCAGTGGGGTCTCAATATCCGTCATGGTGGTTATGCTACTTCCGAGGATCTGATCCATTGGACCGACAGGGGAGTGGCTCTCATTCCTCAGAGTTCCGACCTTCCAGCCGATGCTGTCAGGAATGTCTCCGGTCAGCATGTATTCTCCGGCAGTGCCGCTGTTGTCTCCGGAAAGACTGCAAAGGGTATCACGGGGTCTTCCAAGGAGGCTATTGTCGCTGTCTATACAGGTACCGGAGTCGGTACATGTCTTGCATGGAGCAATGACTGCGGTGAGACCTGGCATGATTTCCCAGGCAATCCTGTTGCCAATCCTACAACCGGCGCAGATCCAAGGGATCCATGTGTCTTTTTCCATAAACCTACCGACAAATGGATTCTTGCCGTCTATGAGAACGGTACCACTTTCTATGCTTCTGACGATCTGATCCACTGGGAGTTCCAGAGTAACATCGGATTCGGCTTCGAATGCCCTGACATGTTCGAACTTCCTCTTGACGGTGACAGAAAGAACATGAAATGGGTGCTGATGGATGCCAACGGATCCTATCTGGTCGGAGATTTCGACGGCCATTCGTTCACTCCTTCCGGCCAGGAGACCATGGTCATGACCCTCGGACCTGATTTCTATGCGGCCCAGACTTTCCCTACAGGCGGTCTGCCCGGCAATGATGACAGAAAAATCCAGATCGGCTGGATGGACCATTGGAACGGTGGTCTCGGTGAGACTAAATGGATGAGGAACGCCACTTTCCCTGTTTCCCTGGGGCTTGTCACCTACGAGGGGAAGATGAGGCTCACCAGGACTCCGATTGATGAAATATCTATTCTTTACAAGGACTCAAGATCCTGGGGGGCTGAGTCCGTTCCTGCCGGAAAGAATATTCTTGAGGGCGTCAATTCCAAGACATTCGAGCTTTCAGCTGATATAGATGTCAACGGAACAGAGGCTTCCTCTTTCGGTTTCCAGATCGCAAACAAGCGTGTGATGTACCATAAGAAGAGTCAGGTCCTGCTTGACGAACATCTCAAGCCCGATGCTGACGGCCATCTAAGAATCCGCATCCTTGTCGACTGGGGACAGCTTGAGGTTTTTGCGGCTGGCGGGGTGTTCTCCTATTCAGAACAGTTCGCTTTTTCTCCTGACGGACCCGGTTCTGTGTCGTTTATCGCTGACGGATCCGTCAAACTCTGCTCCATGGAGTTCCATCAGCTCGACAGGATCTGGGACTTCTAGGATTTATTTCCTTGAAGGGGCTTCCATGAATGACTCCGACGGGGTTCCGTTTCCAATTACAGGCCAGCCGTCAGCGAACGTGACTTTGTCGATAAGGACGACACGGTTGTCAATATTGTCGGCTTTCCGCTTCTCTCTGTCCATGGCATGGTAGACGATCCAGAGGTCACCTTTTCCGTCCTCTACGATTGAATTGTGTCCCGGAGCGATCCACTTGTCATTATATTCAAGTATCGGGCTGTCTCCTTCCTTCTCATTCTTGAGAACCTCGAAAGGTCCCACAGGCGAGGTGGAACGTGCTACCATCACTGCGTAATGGGCTTTTTCCCCGCAGCAGTTGTCTCCAGAATAGAAAAGGTAGTACATACCGTCGTGGTAGATCACCCAGGATCCTTCGACAAGGAACTGGTAGTTGTGCTGGAACGCCTTGACAAGCTCGATGGTCGGGGAGTCCTTCTTGAAATCCATGAGGCTTTCATCCATCTCCCTCACCTTCAAAGGCTCGAAACCGGATCCCCAGTACATGTAATATGTGCCCGAAACAGGATCCTTGAACAGCATCGGGTCGATGTTGATGAATCCGTTTCCTGAAATCACAGGCTCGCCTTTCTCAATGAAAGGTCCGGCTGGATTGTCGCTGGTCGCGACTGCGGGGCACAGCCCCAGGTCCGTTCCGGTCTTTACTTCAGGATCCGGTTCTGCAGAGAAATACATGTAGTACCTGCCGTCAACCTCCGTCACGTGAGGCGCCCAGAAGTTCTGGGTCCTGCTTGCCCAGACAGGCTTGTCCGGCAGAGCGTCTCCAAGATGGGTCCAGTTGACCAGATCCTTGGATTTGAGGACCTGGATGTTGCAGTTTGTCCCGTCAGGGGCTGCCCCCTGGGTGGTGTACATATAATAATTGCCGTCGCTGCTTCTGATGACTGTCGGGTCGGGAGCATTGCTGTCCCAGACCGGATTTATGTATGTCTGGTTCTTGTTGGAACAACTGAACAGGAGGATCGATGCGATTAGGAAGCAAACTGAATTCTTCATCTCAGGATGATTATTGTGTATACGATTTATGCTCAAATATACACAATTTATTGACAATCAAAAAGGGGAGGCTGTCGTCAGCTTCCCCTTTTTGAACTTCCTATATTTTCTAATCTATCTGTTACCGTTCGTTTCGGTTACAATTCGATAATATACCAAAAACCGTGCCAAAATCATAAAACCGTTGAGATTTTTTATTTTCAGCAATCATCCGGCTTTTATCATATAGACAAGAAATTGATGAAAAGGTTTAGAAGCTGTTTTGAAATGGTTCACAAAATTTGTTATAGAAGATTTTTGAGGA
>JAKSJH010000071.1 GCA_024398315.1 Bacteroidales bacterium | reverse complement strand
CTTTCTTAACCTTCTCCGGACCCGGCTTGGTTCCGGCGAGAAGGAAAGATGTCCTTGAACTCACGGAGGATCCGTTCTTTCCTCCGTTGTCCTCGACCATCCGTTTCATCTCGTCCCTTGAGACGCTGAAATTGCCGGAGATCACGACGGTCATCCCTTCGAGCGCCTGCGACACTGCCCGGCGGGATTCGAAGGAAAACTGAAGTCCGGCCTCCTTGAGACGTCCTGTCATCTGCAGGTTCCTCTCGTCAGAGAAGAAGGCTGCTGTGCTTTCAGCAATGACGTCGCCGATGTCCGGAACCTCCAGCAGCATCTCCTTGGACGCGGCCGCAAGGCTGTCTATGTCCTTGAAATGCTCAGCCATCGCCTTGGCGGTTGTCTGACCCACGAAACGGATTCCCAAGGCGAACAGGACATGGTCGAAAGTGACCTTCTTCGACTCTTCCAGGCTGTCCAGGAACCTCTTGGCGGACTTTTCCTTCCATCCTTCCAGCATCATCAGCTGGTTGGCCGAGAGGGAATAGAGGTCAGCCGGATTACGGACAAGGCCTAGGGAGTACAACTGGTCAACAGTGGATTCGCCGGCCAGAATGTTCATCGCCTGCCTTCCTGTGAAATGCAGGATGCGGCCCTTTATCTGCGTAGGACATCCTTCCGAGTTGGGACAGAACCACTTTGCTTCGTCCTCCTCCTTGACCAGAGCGGTTCCGCAGTCCGGGCAGACTGTCGGGAACTTCGGCCTCGAGGTCCCAGCAGGCCTCTTGTCAAGGTCCACGTCGATGATCTTTGGAATGATCTCGCCGCCCTTGATGACGGTGACTGTGTCACCCACACGGATGTCCATCTGGGAGATGAAATCCTCGTTGTTCAGGGTGGCCCTCTTCACGACCGTCCCTGCCAGAAGGACAGGGGAGAGGTTGGCGACAGGTGTCACAGCACCCGTCCTGCCGACCTGGTAGTCGATGGACAGAAGCTGAGTGTACGCTTCCTCCGCCTTGAACTTGAACGCAACGGCCCAGCGCGGGGACTTGGCAGTGTAGCCGAGCGAATTCTGGTAGGCCGATTCGTTGATCTTTATGACGATTCCGTCAGTGGCGAAAGGGAGCGTCCTCCTCTTCGTGTCCCACATGGAGATATATTCCTCGATCTCCCCGATGCTTCTAACGATGCGTCTTTCCCCGGAGACCGGCAGGCCCCAGGAGGCCGCTGCAGTGAGCGCCGCGTCGTGGGTGGGGAAGGAAAGGCTCTGGCTCGGAATATGGTAGAGGGTGCACATCAGCCCCCTGCGTCCCACCTCCTCCGGATCAAGCAGCTTTATGGAACCGGACGCCGCGTTCCTCGGATTAGCGAAAGGAGTCTCGCCGGTCTCCTCACGGCCTCTGTTGAGCGCCTCGAAGGATGAATATGGCATCAGGATCTCCCCCCTGATCTCGAAGTCGTCCGGCCATCCGGAGCCACTGAGAGTCTGAGGGACATTGGAAATTCTTCTTACATTGTCAGTTACGTCATCTCCGACCGTTCCGTCACCCCGGGTGAGGGCCCTGAAGAGCCTTCCGTGGCGGTAGTTGAGACAGATGGCGACTCCGTCGAACTTGAGTTCGCATGAATATGAGAACTCAACGTCACCGAGATCCTTCTCGGCCCTGCTCACGAAATCCTCTATCTCGGAGATGCTGTAGGTGTTGCCCAGGGAGAGCATCGGATAGCGGTGAGGGTGCTGTTCGAACTCCTTCCTGACACCGGCGTCGGGACTCTCCACGGCCAGACCGTCCTCCAGGTCGCTTCCGACCCTGCGTGCGGGGGAGTCAGGACTGGAAAGGTCGGGGAACTCCTTCTCCAGGTCCTCCAGCTCGCGCATCAGGGAGTCATAATCGAAGTCGCTCATAGTAGGAGCGTTCTCCACATAGTACTTCCTGCTGTTCTCGCGGAGAATCTCCGTAAGTTCCTTCACCCTTATGGCCGCCTGGCTGTGATCCATACCAAATTATAGTCAGTTCAATTCACAAATTTAACAAATGTTGAGGACATATCTGTGAAAATGGTTAAATTTGTGACTCGGAAAAGAAAGTTCAACAACATATTCAAAACAAATTGTTCTTATGAAAGATTCTATCATCATTCTCTGCGGTGGCGGTCCAGCCCCTGGCATGAATTCAGTTTCAATGAGCGTAGCCAAGACTTTCCTCAGGAAGGGTTACAGGGTGATCGGCCTCCATGGCGGTTATTCAGGACTTTTCAAGAAGGAGGCCCAGATCGAAGACCTCGACTTCTTCAAGGCCGACCGTTATTTCAACAGAGGTGGTTCCTACCTTCAGATGAGCCGTTTCAAGCCGACTGACAAGGATTTCGAAGAGAACTTCAACCTCGACCTCTTCAAGGACAACAACATCAAGCTTCTCGTCACCATCGGTGGAGACGACACCGCTTCAACTGCCAACAGGATCTCCAAGTTCCTCGCTGCGAAGAACTATCCTATCGCAAACATCCATTGCCCTAAGACAATCGACAACGACCTTCCTCTTCCTAACAACACTCCTACCTTCGGCTACAACTCAGCCAAGAACGAAGGCGCCCACATCGCAAGGACCATCTACGAGGATGCCCGCACTTCAGGCAACTGGCTCATCATCTCAGCAATGGGCCGTTCATGCGGTTCTCTCGCCCTCGGTATCGGTGAGGCGACCCACTGCCCTATGACCGTCATCCCTGAGATGTTCAACAACACCGAGATGACCCTCGACAAGATCATCAAGCTCTCACTCTCAGCCATCATCAAGAGGAAGATCAACGGAATCGGCTACGGTACCATCGTCGCAGCTGAAGGCCTCTTCCACAATGACACCGTCGCAAAGGAAGCAGCCGACGCCGGCGTTCACTTCTCATACGACGAGCACGGCCATCCTGAGCTTGGCAAGATCTCCAAGGCAGTCCTCTTCAACGACCTCCTCGAGAAGGAGTTCAAGAAGCTCGGTCTCAAGGTGAAGAGCCGTCCTGTCGAGATCGGCTACGATGTCCGCTGCCAGGATCCTGTCGCCTACGACCTCACCTACTGCACCGAACTCGCAATGGGCGTCTACCAGCTCTTCAGCGAGGGCAAGACCGGCTGCATGGTCTATGTTGACAGCTTCGGCAATGTCTCTCCTCTCTATCTCTCAGACCTCCAGGACCCTGAGACCGGAAAGATTCCGCCAAGAGTGGTCGACATCAAGTCAGGAACCGCAGTCAACTACTACAACTACATCGCAGACTACCTCACAGAGGAAGACTACGAGGCGGCGAAGAAGTATGTCGCAAATCCTGAGGACTACGACTTCAAGAAGATTCTCGGCTGGTAATCAGATTCTTACTACCAGACAATCATCCGGATTGACGGAGATGCTCCTGAGGAGCGTCTCCGTTTTTTCTTTGCCGAAGAAACGGAGGGCATGCTCCGGGATGCGGATCTCTGCCGTAGCAGTCTCGGACGAGAAATTGCAGAACACAAGGTAGAGGTCCTCCGATGGCCCCTTCTGACCTCTGAGGAAGGCGAAATGCCTGTCCGGATCGAACCCTGCACTGCTTTCGTTGCACCATCCAAGGTCATAGGTGAGGCCTTCCGCGAACGCCTTCCGACCGGACAGGGCCAGCATCTCCTTCCACCTTGCCAGCAGGGACTCCTGAACCTCGTCAAGACCTTTTCCGCTGTGTGAATATTCAATCAGACTTCCTTCTGAAGCAGGTGAGCACCAGTCGAAGATGGATGTCCTTCCGTCAAGGCCGCTGAAGCCTTCGGCATCCATGCCTCGCTCACCGATCTCCTCTCCGCTGTAAACCATGAACGAGGATGTGTTGAACAGCAGGCTCGCTCCAAGTGCGGCGAAGGTCCTCCTGGCATCCCGTCCGAAGAAATCCGAGGCGAAACGCTGTTCGTCATGGTTCTCGAGGAAGTTCAGCATCCCTGGCTGGAGATCGCCGAGGAACTGCCAGCACCTGGTCAGCTTCCTGGCGCTGCCACGTCCTTCTACAAGTTCCCTTATAGTGTCATAGAAGCCCGACTTGTCATAAAGCAGGTCGAACCCGGCTTCCTCAAGGTAGCGGCGATAGAGGTCGACCGAATAGACTTCAGCAATGAAAACCACATCGGGGAATTCGGCTTTTATCTTTCCTGTCAACCACTTGAAGAACTGCCACGGAACCATCTCGACCATGTCGCACCTGAACCCTCCGACACCCTTTCCGCACCAGTACCGCACGATGTCGTACATCTTGTCCCAGGTTGACGTGTGGAAATCGCAATAGTTGATCCTGACCGTCTCATACCAGTCATTGACCCCGGGGGAAGGGGAGAAGCAGTTGCCGGAAGCCTTCGCAGGATACTCTGAATATGTCTGTGATCCATCCTTCAGAGGAAGCCTGAGACTTTCTCCGGGATAGTAGTAGAAGTCGTTCCCGCTCTTCCAGTGCACGGTCACGTCATCCTCGCCGCCAAGAGGCACGACATCCTTGCGGACAAGTCCGGCTTTGCCGTAGTCCCTTGAAACATGGTTGGGCACGAAGTCGATCAGGACTTTGATTCCATGGTCTTCCGCCCTCCTTAACAACTGCTCGAACTCAGCCATCCTTTCTTCGACATTTTCAGCAAGATAAGGATTGACATCGTAGTAGTCCACAATGGCGTAGGGCGAACCAGCGGCACCTTTCACAACTGATGGATCCGACGCAGGGCATGAAGGATAGGGGACAGTGGTCGCATGCCTTATGACTCCGGTCAGCCAGAGATGAGTGACTCCGAGGCCGCGGAAATATTCAAGGGCTCCATCATCGATGTCCGGGAAGCGGCCGGTGGCGGGAATGCGTTGCGAGGCCTTGTTCCAATGCCGCAGAAGCAGCTGGTAGATAAGTGTTTTCCCCATGTCAGAACCCTATGACAGCCTTGCTTCTGTCCCTGTCGATGAATCCTGTCAGTCCAGGAACCTTGTAGACCCTCGCCCATTCTCCCTGATAAGTGCATTCCAGCTTGGACAGCGCCTCGAAATCGATCGAGCCGGAACCGGCGCAGGAATCCACGGAAAGATAGCCCACTCCAAGAGAGGTGATGTTCTGGAAGAAATGCGTGCCCTGGCTCGGGTCCACGCGGAAATCGTCAAGTGAATATTCCACCACCATTCTTGCTCCGAATATGTCGGTCCACAGTACAGGAACTCCGAGCGAAGGGATGGATGAGCCCCAGCGGCCCGGTCCTATGAGGAAATAGCTTTCCTTCCTGGCGGAAAGCATCGCATTAATCTTCGAAATCTCAGCTGCCATGCCGATGGTCTGCATCTTGTCGAAGGTCTCCGGAGGAATGACCACCAGATAGCTGGAATCCTTGAAGAAACCGTTGCCCAGCGCATTGTCGCTGGAGATTATCTCAGTGTCTAGGGAACTTGAGACCTCATAGATGCTGGAGGTCTGTTCTCCCGCCGCCGGCCCTGCTACAGGACGTACCTGAAGGAGTTTAAGCATGGCCTCGCTCCCGTCGGTACCTGGAACGGGATCCAGGGCGAACTCTATCTCGACCTCGCACATGAGTTCCTTGCGGCAGATGTCCATGATGTCTGAAAGAGCCTCTGTCAGAGGGAATCGCGAGTAGCGGAATATGGCGTCGAAAGAGACAATGCGGGGACCTTCCGCATTGACTCCGGGTACTATCCTGTCGTCCTGGGCCACATAGGTGGAGGCCACCAGTTCAGGATGGTCGTATTCCTTCAAGGCATCGATGACCGGCAGGTCCACGAGGTTGATTCCGTCATTTTTCGAAATCTTGAATGAAGCCGGGCTCAGATCCAGAGCGAAAAGCTGGTTCTGAGTGTCTCTCATGGCCATTTTAGTGTCAGTGAGCTGCAGGATCCTGCGTGGATTCCTGGGACTCACCCTCAATGTCCTTCCCCCGTCCACGACGGTCTTGCCCAGGCCGAACGCCACGTTGAGAACACCGTCCTCAGGCTTTTCGTTGCCGATAGGGTAGGAGTTGCAGGAACGGCCGACTCCGGACATCAGAGGGTAGAAGTAATCGCCATGGCAGGAGCCGCAGATGTCCTGGATGACGACTGCCATCTTTTCTTCTCCGAGAAGGTTGCCGCTCGCCTGGATGTAGTTCCTGCTTCCGTTGAAGAAAGTGGATGCATAGACGCTCTTCACGGCCTTGGCGATCTGGCGGACCATACTGTCCTTGTTCTCGATGTATGGGCACATGTAGGTCGAATAGACACCGGCGAAAGGCTGGAAGCTGCTGTCCTCAAGCTTCGAGCTGGAACGCACGGCAAGCGGTCCCTTGCAAGTCGCCGCAAAGGCCCTCAGGCTGTCCTTGAGGTCCTCAGGAAGAGTGGATGCCACGAACTCCGAAAGTATCTCTTCGTCAGACAGTTCCGAATCTATGACGAACTGCAGTCCGTTGTCCACGATGAACTGGTCAAACCAGTCGGTGGTCAGAACTACGGTGCGAGGAATCGAGATCCTGAGATCTTCGTATTTGTCGTGGAGATGGTATTTGTGAACCAGATGGTTGAGGAAGGCGAGTCCGCGGGCCTTGCCGCCGAGGGAGCCGTCGCCGATCCTGGCGAAGCTGTAGAAATCCTCATAGGACTCGTTCCTGAACTCGGCGATGATGCCCTCTCCGGAACTTACGTGGTAACGGCGGATCTCCTTGAGAAGGAATTCCTTGAACTGTCCGGCATCGGTGTGATGGTGGGCCCTGAACGTCTCTGCCATGTTGAACAGACCGCGGGCATATAGCCATTTCGAGAACATGTTCCTCGAGGTGTTGCTCATCAGGACCTCGTCCGGAATCGTGTCGATGATCTGCTCAAGCTGACGGAGGCTGGAGGCTCTGCCATATTCATGGCCGGAGGAGTCACGGAAGACGAAGTCGCCGAAGCCGAACTCCTCCTTCATGTAGTCCCCGAGCTCCAGGATGAGCATCCTTGAATATTTCTTCAGGAAACCGGCTCCAAGCTCCCTGGCCAGTTCGGCCATGGAACCCTGGGACGACTGGAGCAGGACAGGCATCAGTGGATCATATTCACGGATCCTTCTGACAAGGTCAATTCCTGCATCAAGCTTCTCTGCGTCGCCGCTGTCGCCCTTGTGCACGACCATGCCGACGTCGGAGATGACTCCCAGGAGGTTTTCCTTGTATTTCTCAAAATAGCCTATGGCCTCTTCGTAGCAGGTGGCGAGAAGGATCTTCGGACGCGAACGCTTGCGGTATTTCTTCTGGTCCTCGTTGAGGGACTCCTTGACGAACTCATGGCTCTGGGTGAGCACAAGTTTGTAAAGCTCAGGAAGATAGGTCGAATAGTAGCGGACGGAGTCCTCCACGAGCAGTATGACCTTGACACCGACCTCGAAGACATCGTTGTCCGCATTGGCCGAATCTTCCAGCAGCTTGACGATGGCAAGGATGAGGTCGGCGTTGCCATGCCAGCTGAATATGAAGTCGATGCCCTTGCGCTCGTTCTCGAACACTCTCTGACGCACCGCCTTCGAATAGTGGATAAGAAGGATGAAAGGCACATTGATTCCGTCGGCCTTCAACGATTCCGCAAGACTGAACACGCCCTGGTCACTGTCGTTGTAGAGGCACATGACCATGTCGATCTTGCCCTGGGGGTCGTCCATGATGCGCCGGGCCTCATCGGAAGAATTGGCCCACACGAACTTAGGGGGAGCGGAACTCAGATTGAGCTCGTTGTATTCTTCTGTCAGCTGCTTCTCGATCCTGCCGTCCTCTTCAAGGGAGAATGCGTCGTAGTTGCTGCAGATCATGAGGATCTTCTGGATCCTTCTCTTCATCAAAGATTCTTCGTTCATCCTTCAGAATTGTTGATTTCAACCTTTTGGTTCATAAGTGCTTCTCCTTCTGAATTCAGCCATTGTCAAGGCTGCCGCAACTGATGCGTTGAGGGATTCGGACCCCCTGTCGTCAGGCGGATAGGAAGGAAGGAGAAGCCTCTCTGTGACCAGGGAGCCGACTTCCCGGGATATTCCCGAGGACTCGTTGCCGATTATTATGACGGAAGGGGAGTCCGAACCCGTGGAAAGGTCCTTGCCGTAGATGTCCTCCCCGTCCAGGAAAGTGCCGTAGACAGAGCCGCCCCTGCGCTTTGTCTCCATGCAGAGACCAGGGATGCTGCAATAGTGGAAACGCACCCTGAATATGGCCCCCATCGTGGCCTGGACAACCTTTGGATTGAATATGTCGACAGTGTCGGGGGAGGCGAAGACTGCATCCAGACCGAACCAGTCGGATGTCCTGATGACGGTGCCGAGGTTGCCGGGGTCGCGCATTCCGTCAAGGGCAAGGAAAAGGCCTTTCAAAGGAAGGGTTGAGAAATCGTCCAGAATGATGTCCGACGGCTTCTTCACCACGGCGATGACTGGCGGAGGAGTGACCATCTGGCTGATCCTGGCCATGGTCTTCTCTCCGACTTCTTCCTGACGGTAGACCGTCTCGACCTCGAATCCGGACTTGAGGGCTTCGGCGACCATCTTTTCGCCTTCCACCACAAAGAGTCCGGTCTCGTCACGGAACTTCTTCTGGGACAAGGATTTGACAAATTTTATCTCATTCGCTGAAACAGACTTTTCCATTTTCCGCCTTTGACTTTTGCATTCAGATTCTTACAAAGATAGGAATATTTTGTCCCGAATTTCGAGAAAAATCCTAATTTTGTAGTAATATGCTTCGACACCGTCACAAGATGAGAAAAACACCCGTCTCTTCCATCGGAAGAGGCTTCCGTGCTTTCATGCTGGCAGGTCTCCTCGCCGTCATCTCATCCTGCAGCACGACCAGGTCCCTCGCCGACGGTGAGTTCAGGCTCGCGAGCAACAAGGTCGTCGTCGCCAACGACGACAAGTACAGGACGAAGGATCTGGAATCCTACATAAAGCAGAAATCCAACTCCTACCTGATCTTCGGATGGAATCCGTTCCTTAACGTGTACAACTGGTCCGGCCAGAAAGGAGACAAAGGCCTCGGCAGGATATTCAGGAAAGTCGGTGTCGCCCCAGTGGTCTTCGAAAGTTCCCTCGTTGACGCTTCCTGCGAGAACATAGCACGGCATCTCGAGTACCTCGGCTACTACGGATCAAAGGTTGACAGCTATTCACAAGTCAATGGCAAGAACATTGAAGTGACGTATAAGGTAAACCTTGGCAAGCGGTTCACTATCGGAGGTATAGAGTACGAAGTTCCTTCCGGAAGCTTCCACGACGATTTCTTCGCCGACACAGCAAGCGTGTCCGTAAAGAAAGGAGATTTCCTGTCGGAAAGCGCCCTGGAGAAGGAAAGCGAAAGGTCCGCAGCCGTGTTCAGGAAGAACGGCTATTTCGGATTCAGCAAGAACTACTTCTTCTTCGAGGCAGACACTCTGCGCAGCCGTGACACGGCCTACCTCAAGATGAGCGTCAGGGAGTACACAAGGAACCAGACGCCTGAAAGCGCAAGGCCATTGAACAAGTTTACATTCGGCTCCGTGGTGATCAAGCGTGACAACAGCCTGGACTTCAGGGACAAAGTCCTTCAGGACATCTGCACGATACGTCCGGGCAACCTCTACGATGAGACGGATGTCAACAACACCTATTCAAGGTTCTCCTCGCTAAGGGTATTCAACGGCGTCAACGTGGCGCTGACTCCGCGTGACTCCAGTACGGTGGACTGTGTCGTGAACCTCTCCAGGTCGAAGCTTCAAGGATTCAAGGTGGACTTCGAGGGATCGACCACCTCAACAGGTCTGATCGGAGTCTCCCCGAAGCTCAGCTACTACCACAAGAACTTGTTCCACGGAGGGGAATGGCTGAACGTCAGCTTCCTGGGTAACTTCCAGTTCAAGATGGATGACAGTTCCGTCAAGTCCAATGAATTCGGTGTGTCCTCAAGTCTGAGTTTCCCGAAACTGATCGGACTTCCTGTCTCAGTGTTCAAAGGCCCCACGGTGCCGAGAAGCGAGATAGGTCTGTCCTACAACTTCCAGAACAGGCCTGAATACACCAGGAACATGATCTCCCTCGAGTTCGGCTACACCGGCACGGCACGTAACGGACACCTTCTCTACCAGATCCATCCGCTCCAGTCCAAACTGGTCAGACTCACCGACATGGATGAAGGATTCCTGTCCAACCTGATGTCCAACCCGTTCATACTCGAAGCATACCGGAACCACCTTGACGCCGGTGCGGGCGCCACTGTCTCCTGGACATCATCCAGCGAGATGAACCCAAAGTCATCCTACCGCTACGTACGCGCCCAGGTCAACATGTCAGGAAACGTTCTCAGCCTTTTCAATCCGCTGATGGGCACCGAGGAAAGCGGCAGACGCACCATCTGGGACACTCCATATTCACAGTACGCACGAGGTGAACTCACTCTAGGGAAAACGATAGTGTTCGGTGAGGATCCGCGTCACTCCCTGGCACTGAGGGCTTTGGGGGGAGCCGGTCTTTCCTATGGCAATTCCTCAAGCCTTCCGTTCGAGAAACAGTTCTACTGCGGTGGAGCTTCAAGCATGAGAGGATGGCAGGCACGCTCGCTCGGTCCGGGAAAATCCCTGATGGACCCGTTCTTCGTGATTCCGAGCCAGACCGGAGACGTCAAGCTCGAAGGCAACATCGAATACAGGTTCCCTATGTTCTGGAAATTCTGCGGCGCTCTGTTCACGGATGTCGGAAACGTCTGGAACCTTCGTGACGACGGCACCTCCCTCAGCAATTTTTCTCTTGAAACACTTGCCGCTGACTGGGGACTGGGCTTGAGGATGGACCTCAGCTTCATGATACTTCGCCTCGACCTCGGTGTCAAGCTGCTGGATCCGTCCAGGGGCTCTGAGAGATGGATAGGGCCGAGCCGCTGGATAGGAAACGACAGCTGCGCTCTCCATTTCGGAGTTGGCTATCCGTTCTAGCCTCCCGGGCTACTTCTTAGGATAATACTTCGGCCAGCATGCCTGCAGATAGGCTTTCAGCCGGTCTTCGTGCTGGTTCTCAGCCGGTTCGTAAAAGACTGCACCCTCCATTCCGGAAGGCATGAACTCCAGGTCCGTGAAATGGCCCGGGTAGTCATGGGCGTACTTGTAACCGTCGGCATATCCCAGATCCTCCATCAGCTT
>JAKSJH010000070.1 GCA_024398315.1 Bacteroidales bacterium | reverse complement strand
GTTTCATCTGCGCCAACCGCTGGCTGAAGAACGAATACGGCAAGAAACTTCGCAAGTTTGTCGCATCTGCATTCAGCCTTGAAAGCATCATTTCCCTCGAAAAGGCGAAGGATGCCTTTCAGGATGAAGTGCTTGCATATCCTGCGATAACTCTCATTTCACGAAATACTCCCGGGCAGACATTCAGATACAGTGAGATTGACACTGTACGCAGTCTCAATGATTTGTCTTACGCATCATTGCCGGCACCTGCATCATCTGACTGGAGCGGCATCTTCAACCGCATCGATGACGACACCCTGCTCACCATCGAGGATATGGGGTTCATCGTCGGAATAGGTGTGGCCACTGGAGCAGATGCGGTCTTCGTTTCCAAGGAACTTCCTTCACTCGTAGAGAACGAACTGCTGCTTCCGGCACTCAATGCCAGAGATATCTCCGGCAACAGTATCCACTGGTCCGGAAAATATCTTCTCAATCCTTACAAACCCAACGGAGACCTTATCGACCTGTCGCAATACCCGAAGGCAGCAGCATATCTGGTAGAAAACAGGGAGCAGCTTCAGAACAGGCACGTGGCAAAAAAACATCCCGCCCGCTGGTACAAGACCATAGATAGGATTGTTCCGGGCATAAAGGACGTTCCTAAGATTCTTCTTCCGGACATTTCAGGGAACACTATGATTTTTGTCGATCCGGGTAAGTTCTACCCGCAGCACAACATCTACTATATTGCTGGTGGCTCCCTGGAGCAGCTCCAATTGCTAAGCGCAATGCTGATGTCAGATTTCGTAAGAAACCAGCTGCTAAGCATCACCAACTGTATGAACGGCGGATATCCTAGATGGCAGAGCCAGTATCTTCGCAAACTCGTGATGCCGGATGTAAAGAGCATAGGTGAAGAACTGTCCTCAAGAATGCTTGATGCATACAGACAGTCGGATGTGGACGGTATCAATGCTGTGATGAAAGATATCGTCAGGCAACCGCGGAAGAGGACTGGCAGGGTTCAGCAGGCTGGGGTGCAGTTGAGTTTCGGGTTCTGATATTCAATCGTTTGACACCTTGTATGGTATCACAATCTGTGATTAGAGGGAGATACCCAAACGAATACAAAAAACGGAGCATCGCTCAATGCCGAGGAACAAACTCATCGCGAACGCCTTCTTCCACGCCGGCTTTGTGGAGGTCTGGGGCCGCGACTTTGAAATCATCGAGGAATCTTTCAAGAACGCAGAACTTGAAGTTCTGCAGTTCGTTGAAGAGTTCAGTGGTGTGACGGTCAATATCAAGCGTGAGGTCTTCGCCGCAATTGAGCACGGAGCCAGAATCTATGACAGGACCGGCAAGGTGGTCAAAGGTTTCTATGACACCAATGATGTCACCAATGATGATACCAAAAAGATTACTGATAGACAACGACTTATCTGTAATTTACTCACCATTGGTGACATAGAAAATGATACCGATAATGATACCAAAACCACAAGTTCTATATCAATCAAACTTGGTGTCTCAAAAATTACTGTCAAGAGAGATTTGAAAGTTCTCCAAGATCTTGGATATATTGAACATTGTGGCCCTGCAAGAGGCGGCTACTGGAAGGTCCTGAAACCGATTAGGAACTGAGAGGAGTGGAAGAGGTTGGGCGGGGCATGAAGCTTCTGAGATAAACAATCCCCTGCAGAGTTTCTGCAGGGGATTGGTGAGGTGCCTAGCGGAATCGAACCGCTCTGGCAGGTTTTGCAGACCTGTGCCTAACCTCTCGGCCAAAGCACCGTTTGTTTTTGGGAATGCAAATATAAGTGAAAATATTCGGATTCCAAAATAATAGAAGTGGTTTTGAAATGGTTCACATCATTTGTCACAGAAATAATGCTTTCCATCAAGCAGCTTCTTATTCCACATAGAGGAGGAGTCCCTTGAGATACTCCCCTTCCGGATGGTAGATGTTGACGCTGTGGTCGGCCGGCTGGTTCAGACGGTCAAGGATCCTGACGGAGCGGCCGGTCTGAGCAGCAGCGGAGAAGACAGCCAGAGCGAAAGCCTCCTTGTCGACCACCTGGGAACAGCTGAAAGTGAACACCAGGCCTCCCGGGGCGACTTTCGCGATAGCGGCCGCGTTGAGCCTCTGGTAGGCCCTGAGAGCATTGCTGAGGGCTCCCTTGTGCTTGGCGAATGCCGGCGGGTCGACAATCATAAGGTCATATTTATCCTCCGGTACGGAGTGGAGGTAGTCAATGGCATCGGTGCAGTACTCATTGTGAAGAGCATCATCGAATCCGTTCAGAGCCATGTTGCGGGTCACCATGTCGATGGCCTTCTTCGAACTGTCCACGGAATCCACATGGACCGCCCCCTTTGAAAGAGCATAGACAGAGAAGCCACCGGTGTAGCAGAACAGATTGAGGACATTGCGTCCCTTTGAATATCTTCCCACCAGGTTCCTGTTCTCCCTCTGGTCCAGGAAGAAGCCTGTCTTCTGGCCCTCTGTCCAGTTGACATAGAACCGGTTGCCGTTCTCAAGGATGACCTGTTCGTCATCAGAGAAGCCTTCTGCCTTGTAGATGTAGCCGTCAACAAGATCCAATCCGGCCTTGAACGGAGCAGTGCCCGAACTCTTGTCGTAGACAGCCTTGAGAGCAGGACCGTAAACCTTCCTGAGGGCGTCACAAATCTGCGCCTTGGAACGGAACATCCCGACCGAATGGGCCTGCATCACGCAGACACCGTCATAGTAGTCGATGATCAGTCCAGGCAGTCCGTCTCCTTCACCATGGACAAGGCGGTAGCAGTTTGTGCTGTCACCGCCTCCGGCCAGACCGGTGGAGACCCGGACATTCAATGCTCTGGACAGCATGTTCACCCAGAAATCCGGAGCCAGAACATCCTCACCCGCAAAGCTGAGAATCCTGACGGCGATAGAGCCTATCTGGTAGTGACCGTACGCAAGGAAACGTCCGTCACCCGAGAAAACGCCCACGATGTCACCTTCCGCAGGATTGCCGACCATCTGGGCGATGGCCCCTGAGAAGACCCATGGATGGAAACGGAGGAGAGACTCCTCCCTACCCTTCTTGAGGTATATCTTTGTCATTTTCCGTAATTTTTGAAGGAGCCGGCATCATCTGCTCCGGAGTCAGAGGATTCTTCTCCGAATTCATAAGCTTGAGGTACATCTCGCGGCAGATCCATGCGTCAGTAGCCGCATAGGCTTTCTGAGCGTCTGACAGTTCTTCCGCCTCCCAGTTGGAAAGCTGCTGCGCCTTGGATATCTTGACACCAAGGATGATGGCCGCCATCTTCTTGACGCTCTTGTCCTTGATGCCATATTCCCAGACCATTGACTGGAGGTCGACGAAACCCTGTGCGGAGAACTTGGATAGCCTTTCCAACCCGCGGACATCGTCATTGACAGCCGCACCTACTTTAACTACAGCAGGGTCAGCAAGGATCTTGCAGATCGCCTTCGGGATGCATCCCATCTTCGTGAGCCGGAAGAGGGAGGACTTGCCGGACCCGGAAAGGTGAAGGAGCGATGTTCCGTAATGTGGATGATGAGGTGTGAAACAAGGTCTGGACTCGGTGTCAAAACCTATGATCTTCTGGGACTTCAGGTAGGTAACGGCTTTGAAGTACTCAAAGCCCATGCTGTCTATCACTTTCACCTTCCCCGGGAATGAACAAGTCTCCAGGCGTTCTATTTCTTCAGGACTTATGCTGATTTGATACATTATTCTGTTTCGATGTTGGATGATGTTGAAGCAGCCTGCTCTTCAGGACAGGCAGCATCCTCGATGCCTGCGGCCTCACCGCCGGAAACCAGGTTCTCCAACGAGAACGACTTCAGGTCGGAAAGGCGGATTTCTCCCTGGCCATCACTTTCTGTCATGTAGACCTTGAGAATCGGATAGGAGACATCGTGGGTGAAAGCGTTCCTGTCGCGGAGTGTCTTGAAGCAAGCCCCGGCGAACGAGAACGATGTGTCAGACGAAGCGATCACAGGCACGTCGCAGCCTATTCTGGAGAAAAGGTTCTCGACGTCCGCGCTGCCATACTCCGGAAAGCCGGTTCCGCAGAACACGATCATCTTGCAGGCCACGGTCGAGTCGACAGCGCATAGAGCTATCCTGACAGCCGTTTCCCTCAACGTGTCGCCTCCCGTTCCGGATGACAAAGTGTCGCAGATTGCGACCACGGTCTCTCCGGCGAAGTCAGGCAGAGCGTCTGACACGGGACGGGCGTCGATGTTGTCGAACAGGTCGCTCGATGTCAGTTCCCGGGCGACGCGCAGACAGCTGGAAGGGTCTCCTATGACGGCGATGGTGCCGGAAGTCTTCCCGGCAGATTCAGCTAGATCATGCAGGACCGGCAGCGACTCGGTTATCAGTTCCTTCACCATAGGCAGTTCATCATCAGGAGTTTCCACCTTTCTTGAGCATGAACCCAGGCAGACGAGCAGGATCACCGCCGAGACCGCGCCCGCAGCTCTGGAGTGGCAGAGGATGGTTCGCAGAACGTTGATCACTATGTAAGACACAAAAGTAACAAAAGGAATGAAGCACCAGTTGAGCGACCATGCGACGGTCACGGCAACTGAAAGGACGGCGATGCAGAAGAATATGATTCTTGAGACATTCTCGGCCTTGGAGGCCTTGTCGCCGGTCGCCACTTTCATGGCGAACATAGGGATTTCGCAGACCAGAAGCGCACTGAGAGCGACAGACAGGAGCGGAATGAACAGGTCTCCGTCACACAGTCCGGAGAGCAATGAGTCCGGGCGGGCTGAAGCCATGACGGCCAGGGAGCCGCACACCATTGCGCAGGCAGGAGTCGGAAGTCCCAGGAAACTGCTGTGCTGTCTCTCGTCGAGGTTGAACTTGGCAAGTCTGAGTGCGGAAAAAGCTGCAATCACGAGCGGAAAGAAGCGAAGCGCTGGAATGTCCGTACCGTAGACACAGTAGAGCATCACGGAAGGAAGCACTCCGAAACTGACGTCATCCGCCAGCGAATCCAGTTCCTTGCCTGTTTCCGAATATGCTTTAAGAAGTCTGGCCGCAAAGCCGTCAAGGAAGTCGAAGACTGCTGCGGCAAGCATCAGGATGAATGCTGTCTGCAGATTTCCGTTCAAAGCGACTATCACCCCAACGACTCCGCAGATGAGGTTCATTGAGGTGACAGTGTTGGGAATATGCTTCCGGATCCCCATAAACTACTTGATACCGAGCTTCTTCTTGAGATCCTTTGAAAGAGCGTCCTTGTGGATGGTGATCTCCATCGTCTTGGCGCGGGTGAAAGAGTCAGAGCAGTACCAGAGGCCGTTGTACTTGCCGGTTATGCCCCATGAGTTCTTCACCATGAAGTACTTGGTACCGTTCTGGTCGGTGGCGACACCGTAGATCAGCATGCCGTGGTCGTCTGTGGTGGCCTTGTTGTCATAGCCTTCCTGACGGGACTCCTGGGTGACAGGTTTCTCCTTAGGAAGTTCGACTGAAGCGGCTTCTTTCTTTTCGCCTTCCTTGCCCACCCAGCGCTCCTGGTCGGAGCCCGATGTAGCGGCCTGGTCGTCAAGAAGCACACCGATGCCGTTCCTGGTGAATCCCTTCTCACTGACATCGGTGCCCCAGCATACGGTGAAGCCCTTGTCAATGGCGTCATAGATGGCCTGCATGAGCTCGTCGATCGGAACGTTCCATGCGGTGTCCCATCTCCAGTTGTCAGCGACCTCGAGAGGGGCGGCAGTGTAGAACGGAACATTGGTGACGGACATCAGGGAGACATAGTCGGAAGGAACGATGCCCATCTCATCCCTGAATGATGCCGGAGTGTAGGTCTTTCCCTTATACTCGAAAGATTCAGGAATCTCTCCGAGGTAAGCATCGACCATGGCACCGAAAGCAGGCTTCCAGGTTGTAGAAAGGGTCTTGTTTGGATTCTTCACGACAGCCTCGACGAATGCCCTGGTGGTTGCGTCAAGCTCACCGTGGATTGGAAGAGGCTGGATGCCCGGCATGGCCTCCTGAGGCACGAGACCGTAGTCTTCTGTGACATGGAGAGCATCTCCGCACTCGGAGCCGGCGGAGAATCCGAGGGCGCCGTCCACGCGGACATATTTCTCAGCCCTGTCCTTGTAGGAATGGGAGATCACGAACATCTCGGAGAAGTCAGGATAGTCCTCTTCATTCTTGATGCCCTTGATACGGATCGCCTCGGACTCAAGGAAACCGATTGTCGAGAAGCACCAGCAGGTACCTGAGCGGTACTGGTTCTTCACTGGGGTGATGGGGTTCTCCTTGACGGTGGTGAACTTGTACTCAGGCTCCGGTGCTCCGGGTCTCTGTGGCTGTGCGTTGGAAAGGCAGATGCTTCCGATAAGAGCTGCCGCTGTCAGTATGTATCTGTACATATCAGTAAGTTTTTATTGTTGTCAGACAAATGTGCATTTTTACAAATTTAGCAAAAAAATACTTAATTTTGACTTCACATGCCAATGAATATGGCCAAGAGCGCTCGGAAAAAGAAGAAAAAGAAGGTGAGGAAGGTGAAACTTTCTCCCTGGCAGGCCGTGCTGGCAGCGGCGGCGGTTCTCGCCGTAGTCTTCCTGGTGTTCCGCAGATGGAACGGTTACGGCTCGGAATCCGGAGCTTCCGTCCCGGCGGGCACATGGCGCTACGGCATCGACATCTCACACAACAACGAAGGGCCGATAGTCTGGGATTCGCTTTTCGTCATGACAGATGCGAAGAGGAAAACCATCAGGGACCCTTATCAGGCGAAGGAAATCAGGAAAGTCAGCTTCATATTCATTAAGGCGTCCGAGGGAGTGACCATGAAGGACAAGGATTTCGACAGGAACTGGAAAGCAGCCGGAAGGGCGGACATCAGAAGAGGGGCCTACCATTTCTTCAGAAGTTCGAAAGACGGCAGGGCGCAGGCCGAGAATTTCATCCGTTCGGTCGGAAGCCTCAGGCACTCGGACCTGCCTCCAGTGCTAGACATCGAGACGATACACCGCGGATGTTCCAAGAAAGAGCTCAATGACAAAGCCCTGGTCTGGCTTAAGACAGTCGAGGAGCACTATGGAAAGAAGCCGGTAGTGTACACAGGAGCCGCTTTCGCAAGAGACGTGCTCAGTGACAGGATTACTTCTGAATATCCCCTCTGGATAGCACACTACGGAGTACGGAAACCTGCCTTCGACGGATGGACCTGGTGGCAGTTCACCGACAAGGCTGTGGTCAAAGGTGTTCCCGGGAAGGTCGACCTCAACGTCATGGCAGTCGAACAGCCATGAGGCTTCTACGGTTCCGCGAACGGGTCACCGCTGTCGCCGGTCCAGCGTAACAGACGGGCCACGCAGGTCTCGGAGCCATTGACGCGGCCGTTCTGTGAGAAATAGAAGAGTCCTCCTCCAAGGGAGCAGAATCCAGTGGAGCCCAGGCCGAAGTTCCAGCCTGTGATTCCGGTTGCGGAATCCTTCAGACCGTCTTCGCTGAGGAACGGCAGAGAATGCTTCGACCTATCATAGGAAACGCCCTTGAGAACACCCCTGACCGGCTTTCTGGTCATGTCCACCGCAAAGAGCGGGTAGTTAGGGTACTGCGGTTTGGATCCCTTGTAGACAGCCATGAACATCTTCCCGGAAAACGGATCGTAGCAGAGGTTCTGGACTCCCCAGTTGGTGTTTCCCGTGAACACGAAGTACTTTTCGAGGGGTTTCTCGATTCCGGGACGGTCCTCCACCTCGAACCTCACCGAAGAGGCCATTCTGTCAAGTTCATCCAGATCATAGCGTCCAATGATCTGGTAGTCATTATCTCCACGCGAGTCCCCCCTGTAGACCCCATAAGCGCAGTAGAGATAGTTCCGTCCCCCTCTCCTGCCGATTTTCGGAGCAATAGTGACTCCGTCGATGCCCGAGCAGGAATACCTGTGGTCCACAGTCTCCCCGTCGAGTTCAACTTTTGCGGCATAGTCGCTCACGACATCCTCAAGACACACCGTACGCAGGACATCGTTGTTCTCGGGCTCCATTTCCATGGCGTTCACCTTGTCCACATCGACTATCGCGATGTAGAACCGCGAGTTGCCCTTGGCGAACCCGGACAGGCTGGCTCCGATGACGTCATCCTTGAACTCGAGAGAAGCGAAGACCTTGCGGGAGACGGGGTCGAAGGTCATGGCGCCCAGATGCCCCTGGATGTTCTTGATTGAACCGAGCACGTTCCCTTCAAGGTCAGTCTTGACAAAAGTGGTGGTGAAAGAGAAATACATGCACCCGGACTTCGCATCGAATGCGATTCCCTGCACATGATGGTTACTGCCTGTAGCGATGACCTCGCGAGGCACGACAACGGTAACTTGTGCGGAAACAACTGACAATGAAGCGACTGCGAGAGCAGCACACAAAAGAATCCTTTTGAGCATATTCAGAAACGGTTACTGTTTTGAAAGTTCTTCTATCATGGACTTGGCGACGGCTGCGGATGCGCCTTTCCCGCCCAGGGCTTCCCTGATTTCCTGATAGCCGCGCTCCATCTCCTCGCGGTAGTCCGTATCTTCAATCAGCCTGCGGACCTCGTAGAGAACGTTCTCAGGAGTGAAATAATCCTGGATCAGCTCGCGGAAACAGAACCTGTCCAGAATAAGGTTGCCGAGGGAGATGAACCTGACCTTTATGATGGCCTTCGCTATGACGTAGTTGACGGCCGAGGAGCGGTAGGCGACGACCTGAGGTGTGCCGATAAGGGCGCATTCGAGCGACGCCGTCCCGGAATTGACGACAGCCGCCTCGGCGAATCTCATGACCGACTGAGTCTCCCCGAAAAGGACACTTACATAATCCCGGTCCCCTACGTAGCCGGAGTAGTCCCCCATCGTGCGGGACGGGGCCCCGGCGACGATGAAGCGGTAGGAGGAATAGTCAGGAAGGGAGTGCATCCGGTCGGCATATTCCATGAAGACAGGCATCATGGAGCTGATCTCACCGCTGCGGGATCCGGCCAGCAGGGCGATGTATGGTGTGTCCGGCTGCGAGGTGCGGGAGAGGAAGGCCGCTCTGTCCTCGGTCATGGCCCTGGAATTGTCAACGGCATCGATCAGAGGATTGCCTTTGTAGATGAAGCCGACGCCTTTGCGGGTGAAGTAAGGAATCTCGAAAGGGAACACGATGAACAGCCGGTCGACATATTCCTTCAGTTTCCTGACGCGGCTTTCCCTGGAGGCCCAGACCTTCGGAGCGATGTAGTAGAACACCTTGAAACCGGCCTTGTGGGCATATTCAGCAACTCTGAAATTGAATCCCGGGTAGTCGATGAGGATGACAACATCAGGGTTCCAGGCAGCGATGTCGGCGGTGCAGTCGGAGAACCTCCGGACAAAGGCGCGGGCGTGCAGGAGGATCTGGGTGAACCCCATCACCGCCCCGTCCTTGTAGTCCTTTACCAGTCCGGTCCCCTGCTGGTGTTCCCGGAACACTTCATCCATCCTGCCCCCTCCCCAGAAGCGGATGTCAGCCTGAGGGTCCTCGGCATAGAGCCCCCTCATCAGATTTGAACCGTGGAGATCGCCTGAAGCCTCTCCTGCTATGATGTAGTAGCGCATGTCGTCTGATTATGCAAATCTTCGTCAAACCCCATCTCACGGAGTCTGGCATTCTCTTTATGGTCACTGTTGTCGACATTGTGGGCGACAATCGTCACGTAGCCTTCCGCCAGCAGGTTTGAATCTGCCAGGAGGTCGCTTTCCGGAGTGTCGCTGACAAAGAATCCGGCGATTCTGAAATGCTCCGCTCCTTCCTCCGGTTCGAGTCCGAAGGCTTTCTCCTCATCGGGGGTCAGCCTTTCATATTCCTTCTCCCAATGGCCGAGTCCCCGTTCCGCGACCCTCACCCCTCTGGGTGCGCCAAGTTCCGGAGATGGGAAATTGACATTGTAGAAAACACCTTCGGCATCCGCAGAGGCAGCCATCAGTTTTTTGAATATGCCAGGGAAAAGCCTCTCCACGAAGGACATGTCCGCATCCGGGTCATAGCTGTCGATGGAGACCCCGATTGCCGGAAGACCCGCCATTGCCGCCTCTTCCACAGCACCCAAGGTCCCCGAATAGTTGGCCGCCGTCGCAGCGTTGGATCCGTGGTTGATTCCGCTTACGACAAGATCCGGTCTCCTTCCGTCGAAATGCTCGGATAAAGCGAACTTCACGCAGCTGGCCGGTGTAGCGTCCAGGCTGAACCGCCTCGCATCGCCTTCACGGGACAATTTTCTGAGAGTCAGCGGTCTGCCCATCGAAACGGCAGTCGATGTGGCCGACTGGGGAAACTCCGGGGCGACGACGGAAACATTGCCGAAAGGCAGGAGCATGTCCACCAGGACTTTCAGGCCCTTGGCGGTGATGCAGTCGTCATTCGTGACAAGAATTTCCAATGATGAAGACATATGGTTAAAGTTTTTGGATTACAAATATATTAAAAACCTAAAAATTTTAGTAAATTTGCACCGCTTTGCGGTGAAAGCCCTCTGCAACTGACAGGAAAATTGAGTCAAACTTATTTAATATTTATTACAAATGATCAAACTTGGTATTAACGGATTCGGTCGTATCGGCCGTATGGTGTTCCGCGCAGCCTTCGAGAACTTCTCGAACGACATTCAGGTCGTAGGTATCAACGACCTCCTCGACGCTGACTATCTTGCTTACATGCTTAAGTACGATTCAGTCCACGGAACTTTCAATCACGACATCAAGGTTGAGGGTAACTTCCTCATCGTCGATGGCAACAAGATCCAGCTCTTCGCAGAGAAGGATCCTTCACAGATCACCTGGGGCGCTCTTGACGTTGACGTCGTAGTCGAGTCCACCGGATTCTTCCTCACCGAGGAGCTTGCTTCAGCCCACCTCAAGGCTGGCGCTAAGAAGGTCATCATGTCAGCTCCTTCAAAGGACGCCACCCCTATGTTCGTCTATGGTGTCAATGACAAGACCTACGCTGGACAGCAGATCATCTCCAACGCTTCCTGCACCACCAACTGCCTTGCTCCTATCTCCAAGGTTCTCAACGACAAGTTCGGCATCGTCCGCGGTCTCATGACCACCGTTCACGCTGCTACCGCTACCCAGAAGACCGTTGACGGCCCTTCTAAGAAGGACTGGAGAGGTGGTCGTGGTATCCTCGAGAACATCATCCCTTCATCAACTGG
>JAKSJH010000007.1 GCA_024398315.1 Bacteroidales bacterium | reverse complement strand
CTCAAAGTTGTCTGTAGCAGTTGAGTTATAAACATCAACAAGTGAAGCAAGGTTCTTATCAACATAGCTTTCCATAGGTCCGCAGCCGAAGTAGTTGAACTTCTCGTTCTCCTTGTCGAAGTCGGAGGCGAACTCTCCGCGACGGCAGTCGAGCTTGTAGAAGCGGTAGGAGATCTGGGAGCGTTCCACATGGGTGCGCTCCTTGCTTCCAGGCTCGCAGGCCTCCACAGCGGCCTTCCAGACCTCGTCGAGGTGCTTGAGGTCTTCGTCGGAGAAGATGTCCTTGAATCTGTCGGAGCAGGCGAAGGCCGGACCGAAATGGATTCCGGAATCGAGGACACGCTTGTGGAGAAGGTCGAAATATTCCCGTACATACTTGGCCCCGTGGCCGTAGAAAGCAGCCATGAAGCTGTCAATCAGGGTTTCAAGGTCCTGCTCCGGATTCCACATCAGCTTGGCGAGGACGTAGGCCCTGAGGTCGCCGAACTCGCCGCTCTCGCCGTTCTGGTACATTCCCTGCTCGAAGACGCCCTTCACTCCGTGGTCACGGAAGAACTGGAGGTTCGGTTTGAGGGAATAGAAGTTGGCGATAGGGCAGAAATACTGGGCGAAATTGGTAGTGTAGTCCCAGACATAGAGGCGGTCGCAGATTTTGCTCCAGTTGGTCAGACAGTTCTTCGCACCGGCATTGTTCTCGCACTCTTCGATAGGATGAGGATAGCAGCCTCCGGTGCAGTAGCGCACGATGACGTTGTCGCGAGGAACGGTCTTCTTAGGAGGAGTGACCGAATACTGGTAGGCCAACATGTCGATCGCCACGTCAGGGAACTCGTCCTTGATGCCGTCCGCGATGGCGTTGGTGAACCTCAGAAGGGCTCCGGCCGGGGAACCTTCCTCCTCGTTGATCCTGCGGCATTCCTCGCAGGTGCAGTATGACTCGAGGACAAAGCTGTCGTTCTGGGACACGGAGATGATCCTCGAGTCCGGATCCTCGCGGATCCACTCCTTGACCTTCTCGATTGCGAGCTTGACGACCTCCGGATTGCTCATGCAGAACTGTGAATACAGGTGCTTGCAGGTACGCTCACCATTGATTTCAGCGTAATATTCAGGATGGTCCTTGAAATAGATCTCAGGCGGGATCAGCTTGTAGAAGGTGTGGACGCTCTTGTTGGCGGTGTAGCTGCGCATTCCTCCATAGGCCGGCCCGATGTTCCTTGAATATGTGGACAGAGAGCCGTTGAGACGGAGCTTGGCGCTTAGCTTCTCGTCAAATGAGCAGGACCAGTAGGTCTCTCGGTGCTCGAACGGAGAATCCTCGAATATGTCCTTCCTCTCTATCTGAAGAGTCTTTGCGCTCGGGACAGTCTCGGTGTCCTTGGCGTAGAACTCGCAGCCCAGCTGACGGAGGAACTCGTAGGCGGAATAGAGGGTCCCGCGGCCGAAGTCCTTGGCCTGGGATGTGATGAACACGGAACTGCCATGCCACTGGATGATGATTCCCTCTTCACTGACTCTGCTCCTGTCGATCTGGAAGTCAGAGTTCTCGCGGTTGGTGCGGCCGACCACGATCTCGTTCTTCCCCGGTTCAAGTTCATCGTCATAATAGGCCTTCGGAGCCGTCCCGGTGATCTGCTCAAGATAGCTGCAGAGCTCATGGACAGCGGTTTTTTCAGCCGGAAGGGCGTTCTTCGAGAATACAATGACATATTTGGCCTTCCCGTTACGGTAAAGGGTGGCGGGAGATGCCTGGCAGAGTGACAGTGTTCCAAGAAGAACAATCGCAAAAGCAATGATTTTTTTCATATTCATAGAATATTTTTCTTAAATTTGCACCCGTTCAAGGGGTATTAGCTCAGTTGGTAGAGCGCAAGGTTCGCAATCTTGAGGTCAGGGGTTCGACCCCCCTATGCTCCACGGTCAAAGCCGCCGGAAAGGCGGCTTTTCTATTTGTTCTCAGGTATTTCCACCCTGATTCCTTCCTCGGAGGACTTGATGCTGGCGAAAACCGCCCGCATGGCGGCCAGGACGTCCTTCCCTGAAATGGAAGGCTCTGCGTCTGAGACGAGGCAGTCGATGAAAGCGTCGATGATGCCGCTCTTGGTCTGGTTTGCATTGGTCTGGATCTCACCCGCCTCGATGTTCTCGACCTTGCCGTCCGAAGTGCGGAGCACGATCGGAGCCCTGTCGATGTCGTAGATGGTGAGACTTCCCTTTGTTCCGAATATGACGGTGGAGTTGTCCTCCGCCCCGTAGTAGGTCCAGCTTGCGGTCATGGTGCCCATCGCTCCCCCGTCCATCTCGTAGATGCAGATGGAGTTGTCATCGACACCGATCAGATTGCCGTCCGGACCGATCTTGTCCAGAGTGACAAGCCTTGCAGTGGAAGCAACGACTTTCTGACCGAGAAGGTACTGGATGAGGTCCGTCTTGTGGATGCCGAGGTCGGCCATGACTCCCATGGCGGCCTGCTTGCGGTCGAAGAACCATGTGTTCCTGCCCGGATCAACGCTCCAGTTCTCCGGACCGGAGTGGCCGAAGGCGGTCCTGAAAGTCAGGACCTTGCCGATCACGCCGTCCTCGACCATCTTCCTGGCCTTGACGTGTGCCGCAGCCAGACGCTGGTTCTGGCCGATCATAAGTTTCTTTCCGCATTCTTCAGCGGTGCGGACCATCTCCTCGCACTCGTCGATCGTGATGGCCATAGGCTTCTCGCAGAGCACATGCTTGCCTGCCTTGAGGGCCTTCAGAGTGACCTCGCAATGGGCCACGTTGGCCACGCACACGCTTACTGCGTCGATCTCCGGATCGGCGAGAAGTTCGTCCAGTGTCGAATATGCCTTCCCGCCCCAGCGCTCTGTCATCTGGACGGCGCGCTCCTGGTTGTTGTCGAAGAAGCCGACGATGCGGGCGGAAGGGTTGTCTGAATATTCAGGGATATGTCTGACCTGCGAGATCTTCCCGCAGCCGATGATTCCTACTCCTATCATTTTCAATTGGTTGGTGTTATTGGTTTGTGTTATTGCATGGTCCTGTATGATCTACTTCATCCTGCCGGTGTAGGCGTCGATTCCGGAGCGGTCCATGACGGTCTTGAAGAACTTGTCCGCAGCGGCGTTGACCCTGATGTCCCAAGGACGGTCGCCTCCCTGGAGCTGGACTACCCAGAGACGGAGGCTCTTCGTGTGCCAGTTGACCACGCAGCTGGTTCCCCAGGCTCCACCGTGGCCGAACCACTCGTTCTCACCATCGACGACAGGGGCCGTGAGACCAAGGGAGTAACCGCCGAAGCCGTCAGGACGGGTGGAGACAGCAAGGATAGACTTTACGGTCTCCTCCTTGAGGATACGTACTCCGTTGTCGCCGACTCCGAGGTTCATAAGCATCTTGTAGAACTTGAGCTGGTCAGCGGCGGTGGTCCAGAGACCTGCACCTGCTGAAGCGAAAACATGGGAGTCATTGTAAGGACGCTGCTGGTTGCCGGCCTCGAGAACATATTCAGCAGGCTGCCCGGCTCTCACCTCGTACATCTCGACCTGCTTCTTGAGCTGCTTGTCGGTAGGCCAGAACCAGCTGGACTTCATTCCGAGAGGGTCGAGGACCTCCTTCTTGAGATAGTCCTCCCACTTCATGCCTGTCACGACCTCGACGACTGCGGCACCGATGTCGATTCCGGTGTTGGAATAGCTCTCACGGGTGCCCGGCTCGAACATTATCGGGCTGGCAGCAGCAACTGATGCGTTCTGTCGGAGAGGAGCGCCACCGGACCAGCCGCCGCCGCGTACATCGGGACGCTTGGCGGAAGTCTCGAACGGGAAACCGCCGGTGTGGTTGAGGCACATGCGGACAGTAAGGACGTTCTTCGCCTTGTGGAGAGTCCTGACTCCGTCCTTTTCAGAATCGAGCACCCAGAGCTCAGCGAACTCTGGAAGGTACTTGCTTACAGGGTCGTCGAGACTGATCTTTCCTTCCTCGACAAGTTTGGCGATCGTCACACCGCAGAATCCCTTGGTCTGGGAGCACTGCATGAAGACATCGTCCATGGTTATCCTGCGGCCTGCCGCAACATCTGAATAACCGATGCAGCAGGTTTCCTGGACCCCGTCCTTGTAGAACACGCTGATAGCTCCCGGGAGCTGTCCGTTCTCGACAAACGGCTTGAGTGCATCATAGGCGAAAGTAGTCTTTGAATCGCGCACCTTCTCAGCCTTGCGGGCAGAAAGGTCAGCAGGAACGGCGCAGAGGGCTGCAGAGAGCACCGCTACGAACAATAAAGTTCTAGTCTTCATACTGAATATTTTTTTGTTTTAGTGTCTTCTTCAGCGTCCCTCGAATCGAATCCGACGGACAGATTCGACGAATATACGAAAAAAATCAAAACACCTTGCTATATTTGCATCAGCAACAAAACATCAGACGACAATGACCTACGACATCCAGCTTAACCTGCCGGCACAGTGGCAGAAGGAACAGAGCACCTACATCGACGAATCCGAATTCGAGATCACCCACGTCGAAGCCCATCTGCTTCACGGAAAGGAAGAAGAAGCGATGGTCGACATCTATGTCGGAGAGATGCCGGAGGACACCAACGCCGAAGACCAGGCATATTCAAACTATGTGGACATGGTCGGTTTCAGCGACGACGACCCTGACGACTACGAGCCTATCTTCAAGGTGAAGTTCAACAGCAAGCCGGCCTACGGGTTCAACGCCCTGTGCGAGAACGACGCTCCGATGCTGCTTCTGACCCAGGAGGTCAGGCAGGGCGTCCTGCTCGTGATGTGCATCGCCGCCACAGACGAGATCAAGCTCGAAGAGACCGTCGCCCTCGTCGAAAGAACCCTCCGGATCAAGTAGTTCCGCATCATTCAAATTCTTGAAGGTATCGTCATGCTGAACTTGATTCAGCATCTCTCCCCCTACGCAGCGGATTGCGGGCCGAGCCCGCAATGACGAAAAAAACGGTACAGGGGCGATGAATTATAATCCGTTGGCAGTCACAATTTTACATACACGCAACGATACGCGAATGTGTGGCAGCAGCTGTCACAGCTACCGCCACACTTGATGATATTTATTAGGACTGAAGGATTGTTCTGCAGTAAAACTGATTTGAACAGTTTCCAAGAGACACTGCTTCTGATTTTTTAAATGAAAGACTATTTGTTATTCCAGGACAGGATGAACCAGCAATCCATCATTTAAACTAGTGAAACTTAATCCGGCACCTCCGCGACCACCGTCAAAATCTACACCATAATCATAATCATTCTGAAAAATAGCTGTAGTTTGATAGTATCCTGTCGACCATATATTCGCACCGTGGAAAGGACGATCAAAGTTGGACATATACCCCCCCAACAGGAACTTTACATCTCCAATACGCTTTCTATCAGCATCAAGTATGAACGTGCATCTTTTATCATCATCACCATCATACTCGCAATTCATGAGACTTGCATCGGTGCTGTAGTTCCTATGAACCTCTCCTCCAATTAGATATGAGAAAGCCTGAGGGTTCGGTACACAGTAGCCATAAGGACTTGGATCATAAACGGTTTTTGTAACAGAAGGTAAATTACTTAAATAAGAATAACCGTATATAACAGTTGCAAGATTTGCCGACCATAGGTTTGTATAATATCTTAAAGCAGAAGGGTTTGGACGTTTCTCCGCCGTTGCGGCAAGGTTCGGATACGAGATGAATTTACTGATCAATTCAGTCCCGGAGGTAACGGAAGCAAACGGAGTGTCATCTCCTTTGATAGAAGTAATCACACTGCCGGATGGTCCATAAACCGTTACTTTGCCAAATTGATCATTGAAATACTTGCTCGGACCAGGGAATGCGGTAGGACGGCCATATTGATAGAAGGTGCAATAGCCAGGAAGGATGATCGTTGCCCCAGGGCACCTGACGGTGATGACTTTCTCAAGATTGCTTCCGTCCTGCACCAGTTTGATGAGGTAAGTATCCTTATCGTAATACTTTCTCTTCTCTCCTGTCTGGAATCCGAGGTCGCGACTCATGAACGAATGCTGCGTCCCGTGCGAATCAGTTACAGTCGCGACATTTGAGTTGCCAAGATCATTATGGCTTACCCATATTTGCCATGACCAGAGTCCTTCCCCTTCTGTATAAGAGCCGTCTGAGTTCAGGTCGTTATAGAGGACTATTACAGCGTTTCCTTCTGCAAGATTATCCTTGTCACATGTTTCAAAAGAAATGTAATTGTTGGAATACTCGACATTCTGTATCAGCAGGCCAACATCAGTATTCCTGTCCGTCCACAACAGCGAAGCCTTCACACTCGTACTGCTTCCGAGACCCATATCCGTAAGGATGTAAGGATTGGATATGCCATCCCCGTTGGCATTCACCATATTAAGCAATGTGTGATAAGAGCCCGTAGTGGCTGTACTGTAGGAGGAGGAATTTGTCGCACCGTTCTTGATGGCATTGCCATAGACGCAAGGAAATTTGTACGAACCCGGATGCTTGACTATGTAGCAGTTGGCTGTGTTCTGAGGATTGGATGCGCTGTAACCTTCTCCACCTATACCGCATCTGGACAGGTCCCAGTCAACAGCCTCGACAGTATCATCCTTCCAGAAATAAGTCGGAATGATTTCACTGTTTTTTTCCGCCTCGCGGATTTTCCTTTCGGTGGCTGTGGTCGATCCGCTATTCGATTTCTGCAGATATGTGGCAGCCACTGAATACGCCGAGAAATTTTTCCATGTTGTCCCGCCATCAGTGGAGGTATAGGCCTTGTAGCCGACTGCTTCCTTGACCGACGGATCGGAATTCGATTCCTTGTAGCTGACTGTATATATCGACTTTGTAAGAGCATCGTAGGTATTGTCGAAGACAAGTTCGTCGACATCAACAGTAAAGGTATAACTGGCACCTGTCTTGGAAAGCTTGTAGGTATAGTATTTTCCGGCCTTCCATTCGACTCCGCCGGCCTTGATGGCTTTCGGGGTGGAGGCGGTGCCGTCGAAAGTGACGGTAAGGGTGGCGGCATCCGTAAGGGCCTGTGGGATCATGAAGAACTCCTTGCTGCCGCCTGTCACCTGCTTTCCGTCCGTGTCAAAATCCGTTGAAGTGAAAGTCTGCGAATAGCTCCTGGCCGTACCGAGGTTGTCCCACTCGAATTCAGGTACGCCGCCGGACACAGTGATCTCACAGTCGCCGCTTGAAGCGACGCCGCCGATGGTGATCTGATCCACGGACTGGCCGTCCTGAACGCCGGAGATGTCGAACTTGATTGCTGACAGGGCATGGTAGAAATGTACGTCCACCTCATTGTCGGTACGGTTGTAGGCCGTGTTGGTGGATGTCTTCTCCGTGATTGCTCCCGTCCTGTCGAACTTCCTGTTCTCGCCGTTGTAGGCAAAGATCAGATCTTCCTGAGAAGTCACAGAATTGAGAAGTGAATATGAGAAACTGGCCTTGTCATACCCGTCAGCCGGGTCGACTTCCGGTTCTACGGCATTCCAGCTCCACAATGACAACGGAACATTGTTCAGCCAGTCATATTCATCGGCCATCTCCCAGCTCCCGCTGTCCAGCGTCACCTCTGTGGCAGCGAAATATTCGCCAGCAGTGAAGTTCTGATTGGTCTCGTTGTCATGCCAGTCATCCTCGGCGTATGCCTTGATGTAGAACAAGTCGAGATTGTCCTCCGTCACTTCGGTCCCCCTGGTGGCAGCGACGTCCATGAACCTGTCCGGCATGTCCTTCTCATAGACGATTAGGTACAGCGAATCATCCGGATCCTCAGAAATAGGAATGGCCGCTATCTGCGTTCCGTCATAGTCACCAGCTTCAGCCTTGGTGTCTGAAACTCCGGCAACTGCAGGACGGATGAATATGTCCGAAGAAGAGAAGCTTTCCGCTCCTTCTTTCTGGCAGCCGGTCATAGCGGCAAGGGTCAACGTCAGGAGCCCTTTACCAATTGTCCTGTGCATCATATTCAAATATCTTTTCATAGCATTCATTTTATTTATCAGTCAAACGAAACCTCCTGGACACCAGAACCTCCGAGGGGGGCCGAATCCGCAAATCCATCTGTAAACTCCTCGATGGTCACGTTTTTGACTTCAAGAGGAACATTAGTGTCCGAGCCGTCCAGGATGATGTTCTCAAGTTCGACCTCCGCCGGCACGCATGTCGGTTTTATGTACTTTTTCTTTGCCATTTCAGCGATATGTTAGTTGTTCTGAAAAAAACGTTCGCAAATGTATGATTATCGGGTCTTAAGTATTCTAAACATATCTTAAACTTTCTTAAATAATATCAAATAGTCTTAAACAATGTCAAGAAGTCTTAAAACTCACGATGATTGTCAATTACGCCTTGGTCTACGGTTTTCCGCCACGACCCTTTGCTTTTGACGGGAATATGTTTATATTTGGAGGAACGATTTGACAATCATCCATAATCAATAAAGAACAGTTGCTATGTATTGCAAGAGATGTGGCGCCGAAATCGGCGAATATGACGAGTTCTGCAAGAGCTGCGGAGCGAGAATCTATGGGGCGGACAGTTCTCCAAGGGGAGTGTCGGTCAGCCGGAAGAGCAGGCTTGTGACGGTCCTGCTCGCATGGTTCTTCGGTGTCTTCGGGATTCACCGCTTCTATGTCGGAAGATGGTTCTCAGGCATCCTGATGATTCTGACGCTTGGCGGGATCGGCATCTGGGCCCTTGTGGATTTCATCGTGGCCCTCTGCGGCGATTTCAAGGATTCGTCCGGATTGAAGATAACCGTCTGGCTGGACGAGGAAGTGTAACCTTTCGTCGATGAGTCTGAAGGTCACATCGTTGAATGACAATATTTTTTTATATTTGCGATTGATTCGGAGCCAGGCCCGTTGCCTGCCCGGTCCATCATAAAAAAGGATTAACCACTTAATTATTACAAAATGGAAGAGAACGAGAAGGTCAACGGATTCGTTGACGAAGTCAAGGACAAGGCTGCTGACATCGTAGAAGATGTCAAGGAGAAGGCCGCTGACATCGTAGAGGATGTCAAGGAGAAGGTCGACGAAATCAAGGAGAAGGCTCCTGAGAAGTTCCAGGAGATCAAGGAGGATGTCAAGGAAGCTTACGACAAGGCTTCTGCGGCAGCCAAGGAGAAGGTCGACGAGATCAAGGCTGAGATCGACGACTACACCCCTGAGCAGGATGCTGAGGATGTCAAGAACAACAAGGTGTTCGCCATCCTGGCTTATCTCGGAATTCTGGTGCTCATCCCACTGTTCGTCGCCAAGGACTCCAAGTTCGCAAGGTTCCACACGAACCAGGGACTGGTGCTGTTCCTCCTCGGCATTGGAGTCAGCGTCGTCAGCTATATCCCTGTCATCAGGTGGTTCGCAGGCCTCCTCGGACTGGTCCTGTTCGCCTTCATGATCATCGGCATCATCTATGCAGCACAGGGCAAGGCCAAGGAACTCCCTGTAGTAGGCAACTGGAAGATTCTCAAGTAGCATTCATTGCTGGTCAATAACTGAAAGCGGCGGCAACCGGTTGAGTTGCCGCCGCTTCCGTATTGTGTCGTGGCGAAGCTACCAGATGATGACACGCTCGCTTTCAGGACGCCACATCGCATCGCCTTCCTTGATACCGAAAGCATCGAAGAAAGTCTGGAGGTTGCGCACCGAGACATTGACCCTGTTGCAGCCGAGCGAATGGACGTCGGTGAGGGTGCGGCGCTGGATCTCCTCATTGGTGATGTTCTGGGCCCACACGGTGGCGTAGGCAAGGTAGAACCTCTGCTCCGCAGTGAAACCGTCGACCGGCTCGGGATGGTTCCCGCCGAAAGAATTCTGCATCGCTGTGTAGGCAATACGAAGTCCGCCCTGGTCGGCGATGTTCTCCCCGAGGGTGGCGGCTCCGTTGGCGAACACGCCCGGAAGCACCTCTACTTTGTCGAACTGGTCGATGAGTGTCGCTGTCTTCTCCTTGAAGGCGGCGGCGTCCGCATCAGTCCACCAGTTGTTCATGTTGCCGACCTTGTCGAAGAGACGGCCCTGGTCGTCGAAACCGTGGGTCATCTCGTGGCTGATGACGACTCCGATGGCTCCGTAGTTGACAGCGTCGTCAGCGTCCGAATTGTAGAACGGCGGCTGGAGGATACCGGCAGGGAAGCATATTTCGTTGGTTGTCGGGTTGTAGTAGGCGTTGACAGTCTGAGGGGTCATCTGCCACTCCGCCCTGTCGACCGGCTTGCCTAGCTTGGACATGTTGTCGGTGAAGTACCACCTGGAAGCATTGATAAGATTGTCGAAATAGCTGAGTTTCTTGTCAATGCGAAGGGTCGAGTAGTCCTTCCACTTGTCCGGGTAGCCGATCTTGATGGTGAAGGCCGACAGTTTCTCGATGGCCTTCGCCTTTGTCTCTTCGCTCATCCATTCAAGACCCTGGATGTGCTCCCCGAGGGCGGCCTGGATGTTCTTCACGATCTGGAGCATGCGCTCCTTGTCAGCCTCAGGGAAATATTTCTTGACATACATCTCTCCGACGGCTTCTCCGAGAAGTCCGTTCGGGACTCTCATAGCCCTCTTCCAGCGAGGCTTCTGCTCCTGGACTCCTGCCATCTGCTTGGAGAAGAAATCGAAGGAGGCGGCGTAATATTCATCGCTGACGCATCCGCAGGCTTCGCTGAGGACGGAGGCCTGGAGGTAGTGTCTGAGCTTGACAGGATCAATGTCCTTGACAATCTTGTCGATGGCCTTGAAATAGGAAGGCTGCTCGACGATGAGCTTGGCCTGGTCGCCGATTCCGAGCTCCCTGAAAAGTTCCTTGAAATAGACGTCCAGATGGAGGTCAGGATAGGCTGCGTAGAGTTCCTCGCTGCTCATCGGGTTGTACTGGGCCTCGATGTCGCGCTGCTGCACCATCGACCAGTAAGGCACTGCAATGGCCATCTCGACATCGTAGGCGTCAGAAGCCTTCTGAGCCGCATCTGAATAGCCTGCAAGAGTGAATATCTTCTCAAGGAATGCCTTGTAGCCGTTCCTCAGGGCCTCATGTTCAGGCAGGAGGTAATAGTCCCTATTGCCCATGGCGAGCCCGCTCTCGCCGACATAGAGGATCTGGCTGTCGCTGTCCATCGTGTCGGATGAAACATAGGCTCCGAATATGCTCCCGACACCGCCCTGGGCGCATTTTGCGCTGGCAAAGGCAAAATCGGAGGCGGTCGCTACCTGCTCCAGCTGGTCCAGGTACTTCTTCACCGGAGTGATGCCCTCGGCATTGAGTCGGGTGGAGTCCAGGCCCATCAGATAGAGGTCTGCGATCTTCTGTTCGACGGAGCCAGGCTCGGTCTGAAGTCCGGCCAGTTCGCTGAACAGGTCGTTGAGCTTGATCTCATTGTTCTCGGCAAGAATGTCGAAGGCTCCGTAGCGTGAATATTCAGGCTTGAGGGGATTGTTCTTCTGCCATCCTCCGGTAGCGTACTGGTAGAAGTCCTGCGCGGCCGTCACGGTCGTGTCGAGGTTCTCGAGATTGATTGCAGGGACCTTGTCCTCCGCTTCTTCCTGCTTCTGTCCGCAGGAGATGACTGCACTGAGCGCCATGGCACAGGTGATTGCTTTTGTGATATTGTACTTCATTGTATATGACTGTAAGTTCGCAGTTTTGAAATTTTCTGCGAATATAGGTCATTTTGAAGACACTAGCAACGTCATGCTGAACAACGTTGTGCCGTCATGCTGAACTTGATTCAGTATCCCCCTACCGTGGAATATGAATGGTGAAGTTAGACCCTTCACCGACCTTGCTGTCAACGTCAATCCCCCAGTGGTGGGACAGGATAACCTGATTGACAAAATAGAGTCCGAGACCATAGCCGGCCGTTTCCGAAAGCTTCTCGACCTTGTAATAGCGTTCAAACAGCTTTTTAATCTTGTCTGAAGGAATGCCTATACCATTGTCCTCCACCGAGATGCAGTAGTCCTTAGGCGTTCCGCAGACAGAAACCCTCACCCGAGGATTCTCAGAAGAGTACTTCACGGCATTCTGTATAAGGTTCTCCATCATCTCGACGAACATCTTCTCGTTCGCATCGATGACGGTCCCTTCGTCCACATCTGCCTTGAACTCGAAAGCAGCCTCAGGATGGGCAAGAGCCATCTGGTCTGTCAGACTCTTCAAAGTGTCGCAGACTCTGACATGGTCCTTCTCGAACGAATCCCCGACGTCGGTTATCCTGTAAGGCTTCAGAATGGAACTGACCTGTTCAGAAAGATTCGCCGTCTGCCTGGATATTATAGAGAGGAGCTTGAGATTGTCCTCAGTGGCATTCTCCCCGAGGTTCCTTTTCAATGACTCAGCGGAGGCCCCCACGATTGAAAGAGGATTGTTCATGTTGTGGGTGACCAGGTGGGTGAATTCCTCCTGAAGCGCTGATGTCCTGTTCAACTCCCTGATGGTCCTGCTCAGGACTAACATTGAAAGGAGAAGGATGGCAAGGGCGCAGAAGGAGATGATGAGCACCCAGGAGATGTTCTTCATCAGGAACCAGAACGGTGCGGACTCATAGTAATAGCAGATGCGGCCCTCACCGTCCAGAGGCAGTTCGTGTGTGAATTTGGTTGTCAGCCTCGGGGTTTTGTAGCCTGGAGTCGAAATTGTCCTGGACAGACCGGTCGTGTCTTTGAACATGAGGTCCAGCTTGTAAGGGGTCTCGATGCCCTTGCTCTTGAGTGTGCTGACCATCAAAGAGTCAAAGAACTCGAAATCAATGTCCTCCAGTGACTTGATGGATGAATTTATGCCAGCCATGAGAGAAGCGGAGACATCCTGCTTGTTCGACTCCTGTTTTTGGAATATCTTGTCGAAATCGTTCCCTTTCTGCGTGTTCTGCGTGTTGGTTGTGTCCGGTATCACCCTCTTGTAAAGGTAGAGAATAGGCTTTCTTCCTCCGCCCAAAGAGGCGGGGGCCTGCATCTGCAGACCTGCGCTGCTCATCTCACCGCCTGGTCCGACCTTCTGGAACCTCATGACGGTCTCCCTGAAATTGGAGGCGGTCATCACTTCCTTGACTGTGTCTTCGTACTGGACCTTCTTCTCCTTGAAAAGACGGTAGGACGAAGAGCAAAGGACTGCCAGAGAGACCAGCAGGGTCACTATTATCAGCAGATGAAGAATCGGTGTCTTTTTCATTTCTTTCATGTGGTTGAAAGTGCCAAATTTAATTTAATTTTTGTGTTTTTTTAATGTCTTAGAAGATTTTTTTCAGTAAAAAAGACAAATCGTCATCATTTTTGACCGACACGACATAGATTCCTATCTTTGCAGCATGAAAAGAGATTCTATTGATTTCGCCAACGAACCGGTCGGTTCGCTTTTCCGGCAGCTGCTGTTCCCCACTCTTGCCGGAATGCTGAGCATCGTCGTCCTGAACATCACGGACGGCGCCTTCGTCGGCCACGGAGTCGGCAGCAACGGACTCGCCGCAATCAACATCGCCGCCCCGATATTCACTTTCATCACCGGCATCGGCCTGATGCTCGGAAGCGGCTGCTCCATAGTCGCCTCGATCCATCTCTCGAAAGGCAACCACAAGGCCGCCGACATCAACGTGACCCAGGCCTTCCTCGCCGCGATTGTCATCGCCACAATCATGTCCGCTCTGATCCTGACAAATCTGGAGAAGACCATACGCCTGTTCGGCAGCAACGACGTGCTCCTGCCCACAGCAATGGCCTACCTGAAGTGGATCGCCATGTTCATTCCACTGAATATGCTCGGAGTCGTCGGGGAATTCATCATCAGACTCGACGGCAGCCCGAAATATTCAATGACCTGCACCGTCGTGGCAGCAGGGCTCAACATATTCCTGGACTGGCTTTTCATCTTCCCGTTCGGATGGGGTGTGGAAGGCGCCGGGCTCGCCACAGGCATCAGCTTCGCCGTCTCGGGGATTCTGGTCATCATCTACATGGTCTTCTGCCCAAGGACACTGCATCTGTACCGGCTCAAGACCTCTCTGAAGAGTTTCAGGCTTTCGCTCCGCAATGTCGGCTACCAGGTCCGGCTTGGATTCTCATCCCTTCTGGCGGAAGCTGCCGTGTCGTGCTTCGTCATTGTTGGCAACTACATATTCATCAAGTACTTGGGTGAGACAGGCGTAGCCGCTTTCAGCGTCGCCTGCTACTGCATCCCGACTGCGTTCATGTTCGCAAATTCAATCACCCAGTCTGCCCAGCCAATCATCAGTTTCGCCTACGGCATCTCGGACTGGCAGAGGATGAAAAAGGCCAGGAACGTGTCCGTCAGGGCGGCACTCCTCATCGGCGTCGCCGGCTTCGCCCTGCTCTGTTTCGGCGCCGGCCCGATCACGAGAATATTCCTTTCCCCTGAAGAAGAGGCCTTCCGTCTCTGCACCCGGGGTATGCCTCTATTCTCGGTCGCCTCGGTGTTCATCTGCTTCAATGTGGTGATGATAGGCTATTTCCAAAGCATCGCCCGGCCGGTCAGGGCAACTGTCTTCACCCTGCTGCGCGGCTTCCTGTTCGTGATTCCGTGCTTCATCCTGCTTCCAAAGGTCTTCGGCGTCCCTGGAATATGGCTGGCCCTTCCCCTGTCCGAAGCCCTCACCACCGTCCTCATCCTTCTCAATCTCGCTGATTCCCCGAAACTTAAAAAGTCTTAAAATTTCTTAAAAAAACTTAATTTTGTTTAAGAAATTTTAAGAAACCAAACAATATTCATATCTTTGATAAATATTCAAGAGTATTTTATCAAGCAGCGCAGAACAAAATGAAAAAGAAGTATTGTAAAATGAGCATTTCAGCCATATCCTTAGATACTGAAAGTCCTGTCCTTTTTCAATCCGGAGCACCCGGAGCGAGGATTTCAATGCAAGTGGAAGTGGACACATGGGAAGACTTCAATGATGGTGCATGGATTGAAAGAACCATTGATGGTTCCCCGCTCGAATTTTGACGACTATGAAAGCATTCAAGTTTATCATTCCAATCATCGCATCGGGGGTGTTACTTGCTTCGTGCGATGACAATGAACAGCCAGACAATGAGCCTGGTATGGTTGGCGCAGTGATGGGCATAAGTTCCGCCCGCATTGTCTCTCCAACAGATGTGGTCATAAAGTCTCAGGCCGATGGATTGGAAACTAATGAATCCCAACCCGTTACGGTACTTGACGACCCTGAGACCGGATCCTTGCTGTCTGTCTCGACGACAGTCAGTCCTATGGAATCGGACAACGCTCCCACCAGAGTCACCGAAATGACGACCGCAGATCTATCTTCCTTCACAGTAGAGGGTTATCTTGGAGATGAGATCGAGACCTGCCGTTGGGCAGAGCCTAATGACCTAGCCAACAGGCATTTCATCAATGGAGCCACAGTTGAGAAAGGCACCGACAGCTATTGGTATTTCCAAGGTGAGGCGCCGAAGTGGCGCAGTTGTGTCAATCACCATTTCTGGGCTTACAACGGCACCCCGACCGGTTTTACTGTAAGTGGTGACAACTTCGACCAATCAGATTTTTCTTACACCAACACCGGTGCTGAAGATCTTGTCATCGCCTACCAGGAGCAGATGTGGGTGGATGAGGTTGAAGGAAAGGTCGGCACAGAAGATGCCTATCCGGTCAAGGGACTGAAATTCAAGCATGCGCTGGCCGAAGTGATCATCGACTACTCATCAATAGTGATGAAAATGCTAGCAGTCAACGGAGGAGAATATGTTGACATTCCATCAAGTTCAAAACCAGAATTGAATCCGCGTCTCAGCATCAACAAGGTACAGTTGCTGACGCCATCAAAAGGCACTTGCAATGTCTCTGTCGGCGAGAATGGGGTGGAATTCAACTGGACGTGCCCTCTTTTAAGCAATGGAACCGTCGATGGATACACCCCGTGTGAATGCACAGGAACTGCTCCGACGGGAATATTCGTGATACCTCAGAACTCGGTTGCCAACGTTGTCGTTCTGAACGTTTATGACAAATGGCGTGACCTCAACACTCCTGTGTTCATTGAACTGCCTTCCATGAGTGACGGTGACAAATGGCAGCCCGGCTACAGGTACTATTACAAGATTAAAGGAACCCTTGTGGCGCCATTTTACGATGATTCCGGTGAACTGAACCCAAATTTTAAAGGTAAAGAATGGCAGAAATTTGTCATAATGAAGAACCTTCTTTCCAAATATGTCAGAAAGATCAGAGTCTCATGGGAAGGTCTCCCTTCTGTCAACAGTAACAGTACGCCATGTGCAATGCTTTACCTGAAAAACGGAGAGGAACCAAACGAAACCAATTACCCGATGAATGGTTTGTCAAGCATCACGTGGCACACTAAGGACAATGTTGGGTTTGTTGCTGCGACAAACCACCAGAAGGTCGAATCCGTCAAGAAAGGAACAGCCACAGGATTGGACAATGCATCGACAGCAAAATGTTCAGCTGAATTCATCGTGCCAGATGATGTTGACCCGCCTCTGACGTTCTACCTTCTCTACAAGGGTGACAACAACGGAAATGCCAACTGGGTTTTGAAGCATTTAAAAGTCGAGGTGATTGAATTCAAATACCCGATTCAGGTTATATAATTCACAATCAAACCTCCACATATTCAAGTCAATCAAGCAATCCGGTCGAAAAGGCAGCAGTCCGTAAAGGAAATCCATTAGGAACTGTGACCCCTTCCAGCACTAATGTTTACGACTTTGATTCTGAGCTGGAATTCGATATGACCAATTTTGATATTACAAATTTTCATGAAATAACCATTTGGTGCAGTTATATGGGAAGTGATGCCGGGCATGATATTCAATGGAACATGAAAAACATGAAACTTGAAATAACAGAGTGGAGATAGCCCACATCTAACACCAATTAACGTACAGAGGATGACAAAAGCCCACAAAGCCAATGTCATCCTCTGTTCTTTTCCATTCCAATTTCCATCATTCTGTACCTTCACCGTCATACCGGACTTGATCCGGCATCCCGTCCCCTACAGCGTCGTGCCGGAGCCTCTGGCAATTATCATCAACGGATTATAAACCCGCAACGGTTTCCGGTGACAGTCCGGTCGCCTCACAGATTGTCTCGACGGGCATTCCCATCGATTTCATCTTTGCGGCTATCTCACGCTGCTTCACAATTTCACCTTCCTCTCTGCCTTCAGCGCGTCCTTGTTTAAGGCTGTGTTCCACAGCCTTCTCCCATCTTATCTGTTCGTCTTCTCTCATGATGCATTCCATCTTTTCGCTTTCTGACAACTGGTCGAACTTTGCGCTCTCGCATATCATACGTATCTCTTCCGAGCTTTTCTCGACCCATTCCGGCACGGCTTTCATCTTTCTGAGATACTTGAGTATGTACAGCAGTTTATCCCTCTCGTCGTTAAGCGACGAGTCATCAGCAACGAATTTCGGCAATTCTATGAAGATTTGCAAATAATTGTCGTAGATGGACTTGCCAGGGATGTCCAAGTCGCAGAGCTTGGCTCTTGTGATATACTTCTTCTGGTCATCGAACATACAGAAGTTAGTGATGCCGATGAAGTACAGTTTGTCGAGATGGTACTTCCAGTGCTTCTTCGCCTGGTCCATCACGGCCATGGCGGAGTATGCGAATGCCCTGTCCTGGAAGTTTCCCTCGTTGGCCATCTGCACTTCTACTATGATGTTTGTTCCGTCGTCGCATGCGCAATAGACATCAAACACGGACTTTCCTCCCTCGACGTTAATGTACTGGTGATTCGGGTCACGGAGTGTGACAGTGCTGATGTTCTTGTCATCAATTATGGTGTTCAAAAGGAATCTCAACAGTCTGGAGTTAGCGGGGTTCCCGAAGATCTGGTGAAATCCCCAATCGGACACAGGGTTGAAAAATACTGGTTCATACGTGTAAAGATTAGTTTCTTCTGTTTTCATAGTCGTTGGCTAATTAAAATTACGCCGCAATTTATGGGACATATTCGTCAAACACCTAAGGAAACAGAAATTCGCTCGAAGGGGGACTGAGAAATATCCGAATCTTTCAGGTCATGAGATTCCGGGTCAAGCCCCGAATGACGTGGAGGGTGCTCGGAATGCCTGGAAGGGGCAGGAATGTCCGGGAAGGGCAGGGGTGAGAAACCTAGGGATAAACAGTACGTCACAGACACTCAAACAGATGGAGGGGTCTGCAACGCTGAATTTCGTATATATTTGATTATCAATAATGTTATTTCAACAAGCGTCGCAGACACCCCTTCGTCATTGAGGGTCTGCGACGCAAGAGGCTGATAGTCGGAGCTTTCGTCATGCCGGACCTGATCAGGCATCTCTGGTTGGATAGATTCTGGGGCATGCCAGGAATGACGTGGTATCTGTCTGCAATGACGTAAAGTGTGCCCGGAATGACGTGGTATCCGTCCGCAATGACATAAAGGGTGCCCGCAATGACGGAGAGGATGACGGAAGGACGTTAAGGGTGTCCGGAATGATGTAAAGGTCAAATCCTGAATTTCGTAAAGGTTGAAAGGCAAATCACCCTGCCGGATCAGGCAGGGTGATTTGTCAATATGAGTCCAGGATTAAACATGTCTGAAAAGATATGGTGAATAACTCGGACTTGCGAATATGTTATATAATAGTACTATATATTGGCCCAGTCTATTTCGTTGAAATCATTTGGTAAATTTGGATCTTCCTCAACTTTAAGCACTAAAATGCCTAAGATGTTTCCTTTGAAAAACGCAGAATTGTTAGAAGAATTTGTCGAAAAACCTATATTGAAAGTTGATGCGCCTGAATTTACTTTGAATACATAATAATACAGGCCTGTATAGGTTTTAGTAGGATACAAATCAAAATGATAAGCTGTACTATATGTCTCGGTTGCTCCATCTCCGAATGTGTAGGTTGTGTTCAATACTGCTCCTGTAGTTGGTAGTGTAACATCAAGAAAATCATATTCGAATGTTTCTGGGGTTGGAGGATTATATGTGCTGGCAGAAGGAGTATTGCCATCAAAAACTGCATATAGATAAAAATCCGCTGCACCATTGTCTTTAGTATTGTATCCATCAAGAACGAGGCCGATTCTCTCAACTCCTTTGGCAGGTATGAAGCTAGAATAAGCTATTCCTCCATGGGTAAACTTAATATTGGTAGCACTAAGTGAGGCTTTCCCCACCAATGGCTCTCCCGGGACGTGGAACTCGCCGATGCTCAGCTGATAACAATAGTAATTGCCAGCGGCCCAGGTGACATCACTGGAAGTGAAATCCTTCACCACAGCGTGATACTCGCTGGAGCCATACTTACTGAACTCTACGATAATCTTAAGGGTCGCATTGCCGTTCGTAGTGGAAATTGTATGTGGGATTGTCTGCGGTATCATGAACATCACGCCATTGCCATCCTTGGCATAGCCACCCGCAACGGTGCTGGTGCTCGGAGTCGGAGTTGAATACGTGTCAGCATATGTATAGTGCAATGGCTTGTATGTTCCGAGATTAACCCAGTTGAAACCTACGCCACACGAGCCGGTTGATGTATCATAGCCGGTCACCGTACACTCGCCGTATCTGGCCACGCCCACGTTTTTCACTATGTTCTTATCACCATCCATATAGCAGAGTGTGATGCTGTGGACATTAGTACCTTCAGGGACTGTAGTTGCATTTGAAAGTTCGAACTTGACAGCTGCCATGGCGTGGTAGAACTTGATGTTGAACGACTGGTTGTCGTCGGTGTCATCCCACACCCAGGCGTTTGGATCCGGCGCAGTCCCCGCCTTCTTCCACTGTCTTGCCTCCTTGTTGTAGGCGAAAAGCAAATCTTCCTGATTCTCAAGGGTGGTGTTTACGGTGTACTTGAATTTGAAAGTCGATGGAGTTCCCGGGTCAATGGCACTCTTGAAGTCAGTCTGGTCGCCATCGTCATTAAATGGAATGCGAGCCGTAGAGGTTTTAGGATAGATTGACCAGATTCTCTCGGTGGAATTGACTCTCCACATAGGATTTCCATCTATGGCGGTCATGGCATTTGTATAATTGCCGGATGCATCATAGGTCGTGGTGTATTGTGTTGTAGCAGCGTCCCAGCCCCAGGTCGAGGAGTATGAGCAGGAACCATCAATATCCAGACCCTTTGCGGCAATCGGCTGAGTAACTGGAGTATCGGTGACTTCGTAGTAGCCAAGTATGCCGAACGATTCTCCGCTATTGTTTATAGGGCGTCCAGGTGTAGTAATATCAGAAACTATTTCCTGTCCCTTTGTCATAGGGACCAGGTCGTTCATGTCGCTGACATATTCAGTAATCGTGAATCCGTCATCTTCTGAGCCGTACACATTGACCGGTTCGCCCAGGGCGTCACCGGCCTTCGTGTCCGAAAAGCCACCTGCCAATGACACGTTCGGACGCATCTGTGATGTTGACACGCCCCCGGGGTTTAGCCTGCTGCCGCTATCCGGAAGCTCTCGCTTCTCACAGGCAGGAAGCGCAGCCAGCATCAAGAACAGCGCAGTAATATTTGTGTATTTGTATGTTTTCATAATATGGGCTACTTTAGAGATTTGTAATTGTCAGTCGAAACTTATCTTCGTTAAACCATCAGGTTCTTCAGCAAATCCATTAACATAAGGGTCAACGTCCACCTTATTGACCCTCATAGGAGCATTCGACACAGACCCTGAAAAAACCACATTTTCAAGTTCAATTCCCAACTGGGTCAATTCCATTTTTATGTACTTTCTCTTTGCCATCATCGAGATATTTATTTCATTTATTCCTATCAGCAGTTGAACGGTGATTTTGATATTGTGACTTAATCTCGTCATTTGTGTTCCCTTTGTCAAAATGCGGGGTTAGTGACCCTGCGCCGGGTCATACACATTGATTCCTTAATCATGCCTTGCACATGCAGCAAATGACATCCGCAACATTCGAGCATGGCAAGATGGGATTGGGAATGATAAAAAAGCGATACGCTTCACGAAACGTTTATGGAGAAATGTGGGAGCAAAAAATAGGCAATCAATCACTTATATATTATGACGCTGAGATTTATCGTCCAAAGGAGCCGCTCCTCCAAAGTCAACGTGACTTTGGCCAACCTTTATGTACGGATCAAAGACGGAAGGTCGATCGACCAGACCAAGAAAACCGAAATTCTAGTGGACCCCCAATGGTGGGATTGCCGGACGTGCCGCCTGAAACCCAGAGCTTCATGCAGCGTAAACGACAGGATGATGATTACCGAGGCTGTCCTGTCCCTGGGGTCCTTCATTGCTTCGAGATACATATCGGACAAAGTATCCTGCAAGATCGGGAATACGTGGCTCTCCGAAGCTATGGCGATATACTACGACCGTACGACAGATCCTCGGACCGCCGAATTCGGACCAACCTTCGAGGAGTTCCTGCGTCACAAGCAGATATCCAAGTCCAGAGCAAAACAATATCAGGTACTCAAACGAAACGTCCTCCGATACGAGTCCTATCTAAGGCTGACGCAGGGTTATAAGGACTCGTGGCATCTGGATATGCGTGTGCTTGAACCTGATTTCCTTGACGGTCTGTGGTCTTTTCTGCGTGATGAGCACGAAATCAGTCTGATGTATCCCGATCTTTATACTGATGGAGGCCGCAGGATTCTCCCAGGAAGGCGGAGCGCCAACACCTTGATCGACTTGTTCAAGAAACTGAGAGTTTTCGTCAACTGGTGCTGCCGGGAGGGGTATATGGCGGCATCTCCTTTTGTGAATTTCCACAGTACACCCGAACTGTACGGCACTCCGGTCTGTCTCTCCCTTGGTGAAATGCACCTGCTAGCGGAAATGGATCTGAGCGGCAACCCCGCACAGGACCGGCAGCGAGACATATTTGTGTTCCAATGCAATACCGGATGTCGTGTGGGGGACCTTGTAAAACTGAAGAAGGGCGACGTGGTTGACAATACTATATCCTTCATCCCTACGAAGACCATAGGAGAGCGTCCCCGTACTGTAACCGTCCCGCTTAACGCAATCGCCGCAGGCATAGTGGAGAAATACAGTCTGCCCCCCGGGGACAATCTGCTTCCGTTCGTCTCAGCGCAGCACTACAACGCCGCCATCAAACGTTTGCTGCGGATAGCGGGAATCACACGAAACGTTTCCGTCCTCGACCCTTTGACCAGAACGGAGAAAAAAGTCCCGATATGCGACATTGCAAGCTCGCATCTCGCCCGACGTACATTCATCAATGCCATTTACCATATGGTAACGGACCCGACACTCGTTTCCTCGTTGACCGGTCATGTCGAAGGAAGCAAGGCGTTCAGCCGCTACCGGGACATAGATGAGCCTATGAAAAGGAATCTTGTAAAAATGCTGGAGTAAGCGACTTAAATAAGCGTGGGACGTGTTTTTCCAAGCCGTCTTCACGCCTGTCGTATTGAAAAAAAGAAAAAAACTTCCTAATCTTAAAAAAACTTAATAAATTTGTAATGTGTTTTAATTCAACAACAAAATGTTGTTATAAGGATATATGACCCGGCGCAGGGTCACAAACCCCGCATTTTGACAAAGGAAACACAAATGAACAATATACACTATATGTATTCACTGTCCCGTCATCCTGAACTTGATTCAGGGTTCCGCCGTCATGCCGGACCAGCTTAAGCCCCTGCCGCCATGCAGGACAACAGCACGTCATGCCGGACCTGATCCGGCATCCCCAATGACGGCAGTACGTGGCCGCAAAACACTTTATAATATAATAAATCAGCCTATAATTAACGGAGATTTGATATATGCATTTCCTCGGTAAAAAATACTACAAACCGAATGTTTCGCCTCTCGAACTTGACCTTGAGAGCTACATTCTTGACGGGTCCATCACCAATGCAAACATGATGGTTAATACTGTCACCGTCGATGTTTTTGATGACGGAGGTATCGAAACATTGGATTTTGACGCCAATACAATTACACCCTAGTGAACGACCTTTAACAAAGATCAAGCTATGAATATCAAATCCATAACATCATTGTGCATCGCCGCCGCAATATGTTTCCTGCCGCAATCCTGCGACAAGAGTGACCCTGCCATTGCCCTGCCGGGCACTTCTGTCTCTTCGGCAGGAATGAATCTGCAAGTAGCTACCAATGGCATCATACCCGTCAGAAGCGAAGTCGGAACCCCGACAAGAGTTTTCGGCGACCCGGAGGACGGCATAACAATGACTGAATATGTCTCTGAAATCACCGACATCATGCCTGAGACCAAGGGGACTGTCATTACTACAAGTAACATCATTAACACGAACAGTCCCATTAACGGAGGTTCTTTCTTAGTGAATGCCTACCGCGCATTTTCGCAGTCAGAACTGATGGAAACGGGCGACAAGGACACTGACGACAATGATGACGATGTTTATAACAATGGCACGATGTCAAAGACCACAAAGACCGTTAGAGATTTCAGCATGCTGTCTTCTTACAACGGCAGCAGTTGGTCATGGAGCGGCACTCAGCCTCACTGGCGCAACAAATCCGTGTTCAGCATCTGGTCAATGTTCCCGGCAAATTCAACGGCACTGTCTCCTGCCACGCTGAATCCGGCAATGCCTCAGCCTGATTGGACGAATACAGCCTTGGATGCCATCGCCGATGTTGATCGGACCGGCAAGACTGATGCAGAGATTGCTGCAGCGGAGAAAGCAAGGCAGGAAGCGATTCAGGCATACCTCAGATCCATGACTTTCGACTACACATTGCCGCTCTATGCCCCGACAACGGCTTCCACATCCATCTACAAGGATCTCCTGTTTGCATACAACGAGGAGATGAGGGAATTTGAAGTGGAGGACGGCAAACTCAAGGAAGACGCTAATGGCAAACATATCATAAAGAACGGCAAATCGGAGTCTTTCGATGTCAAATTCTACCACGCTCTCGCAGCCGTGAAGTTTGAGCTTGAAACCACTACTAACGGCGCCGACATCCATAGCGTGACGCTCTGCTACACGGATACTGACGGCAATATCGTCACCACAGACGGACTCGCCACCAAAGGCACCTGCACCGCATCGGCCACCGGGGGAGACGGCTCCCGCGAGGTGAATTTCAATTGGCCGAGCGACAACCTTACCCAAAAGAGGCCGATGCACTTTGTGTTCAATGACGGTACGTATTCTACTACTAACCCTGACCCTAGAAAAGTTTCCAGTGGATACGCAAACACAGGCGACGGCGTCCTCTTCATGATTCCTCAGTCTGCCACCGGCCTCAAGGTCATCGTCGAATTCAGCAAATACGGCGGCACCCAGTACTACACCAAGGTCATCACAGCAGGCCTCGACATCGACTGGAAAGCCGGCTATTGCTACACCTACAAATTCAAAATCGGTAACTATCATGTTCCAGGCGAGATTCTTGTCACTTTAGGACACATTGAATTTAAGGGTTTGATGAATGCCGGTGCAGCAGGAGAGAAAATTCCTTCTACTCCATTAAATACAGAAGGGGTAACAAAAGTCGGGTTAGTTTTGAATAGCTATGGTCTTGGTGTTGATGATTCATCGCAAAAGATGGCCATGTATGGTATGCCAAATGGAGTCGACACCTATTCTGGAGTATCAACCGCAACAATATTAACCAAAACAAATCCTTCATTCGATTTTAATTTTGCAGATGTTAGTAATAACGCAGTGCCAAATTCTGATGGAAAAATATTTACCTTTGGTACCGGAAGTATAGAGACATATTATTCTGCATATTACTCATTTGACGTTACTGGAGGAAAGTCAAAAACACCACCAGAAAAAAATGGTCCTTTTTATTATGTGTTCAAGACAGAAAACACAACTACTTTTCAAATAAATTTCAAATCGTCTGCTAATAATAACAGTTGTGGTTTTGGAGCTACACCAAGATGTATTATAGCATTGGAAGTCACAAGTGACCCGAACCTTCCGGGTGATTTCAACACAATTAACTGGGCAGCAATCTAAAATTCAATAAAAATAACTACTCGGATCTTGAACTCCGAAACATCAATTTTCGGAATTCCCGATATAGGACGAATCATTACCAAATCTCCCTGCCCCACCCGGCAGGGTGATTTGCTTTTCAACCTTTACGAAATTCAGGATTTGACCTT
>JAKSJH010000069.1 GCA_024398315.1 Bacteroidales bacterium | reverse complement strand
GCCGTCCTGACCTGCTTTGGTCCGGACAGTCCTTCCGTTGAAAGTGACACTGACGGATGCGCCTTCACCGGCCCATCCCCAGATTGAACATTCGGCATTCTGCAGAAGGACCATCCTGTCGGAGAACTGGTCGGGCATTTTGATCTGAGCGTCAAGAACCGCTGACGGAAGCAATGCCAGCGCCAGGATTGTCAAGGATATTCGCAGGGATTTCATATTCATGGTTCGTTATCTAATCTGTATCTTATCTGTTCGGGATGCGGATCTTCTGGCCTTCGATGATCCTGTCACTTATTTTATTGTAATCCATTATGGTCTTCACGGATACACCCGGATAGCGGGATGCTATGGCGGACAGGGTGTCCCCCTTCTTCACGACATAGACGACATAACCTTTGTCCGTGCCGCTCCCGGAAGATGCAGGGGCTGAGGATTGCTTAGGCGATGAAGCGGCTGATGTCTGAGCCGGTGCCGAACCCTTGCCGTAGATGTACAGAGTCTGGCCGATGGAGATGGTGGTGCTGCGCAGATGGTTCCAGTTCTTCAGCTGGTTGACGGTGACATGGTACTTCGCAGCTATCCTTCCCAGGTTGTCACCCTTTTTCACCTTGTAGGCTATCCTTCCGGAAGAGGTTGAAGGTGAGGATGAAACGGATCCGGATTCAAGCAGAGTCTGAGGATTGAGATAGACATCTGCCTTGTGGGTGTAGACCGAGTCCTCGTTCGCCAGGAAACTGGAGGTGTACTGGTATGGCATCCTCAGGATGTACGGTTTGGCGTTGCCCGGAATGATGTCGCGGACGTACTGAGGGTTGAGATTGCGGAGTTCTTCCACGGAGATTCCGACCAGATCGCTTATCTGCTGGAAATGCAGGTTGTGGTGGATCTGGAACGTGTCCACCTGGGCAGGCATCTCGACTCCGCTCGCGCTGAGGCCATATTCCTTGCAGTAGTGCATTGCATACATCGCTCCTACAAAGGCAGGCATGTAGCCTCTTGTCTCCCTCGGAAGATAGTTGTAGACACCCCAATAGCCTTTGTTGCCGCTCCTTCTGATCGCCTTGTTGACATTGCCCGGGCCGCAGTTGTAGGAAGAGATGGCAAGAGTCCAGTCACCGAACATCTTGTAGGTGTCAAGCAGATATCTCGCTGCGGCGTCGGCGGACTTGAAAGGATCGCGGCGCTCGTCCACATAGGAGCTGACCTCAAGGCCGTAGCTCTTTGCCGTGCGGGTCATGAACTGCCACATGCCTGTCGCACCGACCCTCGAGACAGCGTTCGGATTGAGGGCGGACTCGATGATGGCAAGGTACTTTATCTCGTCCGGAAGTCCGTAGCGGCTGAATGTCTCCTCGAAGATAGGCATGTAGTAATTGCTGAGAGCAAGCAGGTTGCTCATCTTCTTCGGCATCTTCTCCGAATAGAGGACCATGTAGTTGCGCACAGTCTCGTTATAAGGCAGGGTGATGAAGGAATTCATCTTCTCAAGCCTTTCCATCAGCACCTTGTCGGACACGTTGGAGGAGAAACGGACTGAATCAAGTTCAATGCGCTCAACGTAATTGGTGTCCCCGACCTGACCATGAAGGTACCAGATGTCAAGAAGGCTGTCCGTGACGTCAGGAGTGAAATCGGCCGGATCCAGGAAATTGGTCCTGCGGTTCTCATTCTCCGTGAAGAGGACCAGCATTTCCTGAGTAACGCTGTCCCTTTCATGGAATTCCTTCCTCCCGTTCTCCAGGACATTGAGCAGTGAATCAAGAGTACACTTGAGCGCTGCGTTCTCCTTCTTGAGCCTTCCTCTGAACTGGGCGTTGGAGACAGATGGCATGGCCAGGATTAAAAGCAGGGCAAGTGTCAGTATGCGTAGTGTTCTGTTCATATCCGTAAAGGGTTAGAAGGTGAAGCCGAATGAAATGCCGCAGGCAGAAGGTGCGGTCGGCATGTTCAGCGACGGTCCTCTGAGAGCATATTCATTGCCCGGTGTGATGACGGTCGGGGTGACTTTCATCGTGATGTCATCCGAAACGTCGAAATCCTGCATGTAGGCGAACACGTTGGCGTCAATCACCTGCAGGAGGTAGGATGCGGCGATCGCCACTACCGAATAGTCCCTGGAACGCCTGAAGAGGTCCCTGTAATAGAGAGCTGTTTCAGCATCGATCCTGCCGTCATAGGTGGAGTTCGGAGAGGTGATCTCGTTGTGTATCCTCTTGTATTTATGATAGTTGTTGTTATACAGATTGTAGAAATGGAACGAGCCGATCAGGAAGCCCCAGTAGACAGGCACCTTCCATGCTTCTCCATTGTAGACCTGTCCCAGACCCGGGGCGAGGATTGAATATACGGTTGCCTTGCCCGGCTGGCTCTTGATGTCCTTCTTGTAGTTGACCATTCCGTCCATCAGTGTCGCCCAGTAGATGACCGCCGCTCCTGCGAACATGTATGTTGCATTGTCCTTGGCCTTGGTGTCAACTGACAGAGGCGTGTTCGGATCGATGGCGAAGGCGGATTCATAGGCATCGAGCGAGGTCCTGTACTGATTGCGGTAGTGGAATCCCATGCCTAGAGTCGCGCCGAGACCGCCGTAGATGACAGGCAGTTTCCAGTACTGCCTGTTGTAGATCTGCTCGGAGCCGATGAACACTGTGGATCCGGCGAACAGGGAACCGATCTTGAGGGTCGAGTCCCTGTGGATGACTCCGTGGGAGAATTCCTTGAAGGACCACATCTTCTCAGCAGTGGCCGTTGTGTCCTCGCCGGTGTCATAGTTCTGGTTGAACGCATCCTCCTTGAACTGCGCCTTCATGTCAGGGGAAAAGACGCAGAGCAATGCCATCAAGGCGAACAGTAACTGAATATGCCTTCTCAACCTGCCGCTCATCTAGATGTCAGAATCTTCGAGAGCCTTCAGGAAGCGGGAGACCTCCTCATCGGAGCTGAAGCGGATGGTCATGGTTCCTTTCCCGGAAGCAGACCGCTTGAGGCTGATGCTGTTGTCAAAGAACTTGCCGATATGTTCGAGCATACGGTAATAGTCGTCAGGAAGTTCCTGTGCCTTGTTCACGGAAGGTTTCGTCTCCGTTCCCTTGACAATCTTGCGGACCTTCTCCTCAAGCTGCCTCACGGAAAGGCCCTGGCTGATGGTGAGATCGCAGAGAAGTTCCTGGACGTGAGCATCTTCCAGAGACAGAAGAGCCTTGGCATGTCCGATGCTGACAAGTCCTTCCTTGAGGTCGTGCTGGACCTTGGCCGGAAGACGGAGGAGCCTCAGGGTGTTAGCGACCGAAGTCCTGTTCCTGCCCACCCTCGCAGCCATCTGCTCCTGTGTGAGGGAGCATTCATCCATGAGTCTCTGATAGCTCATGGCGACTTCGATCGGGTCCAGGTCCTTCCTCTGGATGTTCTCAACGATCGCCATCTCCAGCATCCCCTGGTCATCCGCATCCCTTACGTAAGCCGGGATGATGTCCATTCCAACCATCTTGGATGCCCTGAACCTGCGCTCTCCGCTGATGATCTGGTAGCGGTCTCCTACCTTGCGGACGGAGATCGGCTGTATGAGTCCGAAGTTCCTGATGGATTCGGCCAGTTCGGCCAGGGCGGTTTCGTCAAAATCCTGCCGTGGCTGGAACGGATTGGCCTCGATAAGTTCAACCGGAATCCTCAGGATGTCACCGTAGTTCTGGACCGGCTTGGTGCCGACCACCTGCTTGTTCACATAGCCGACCGGCTGACGCCGGGTCGCTGACATGTCGGGGAGGTCACCGATGATGGCGCCGAGTCCCTTGCCTAGTCCTATTGTCTTTCTGCTGCCCATTTTCTGAATATTCGTGGATAACTTGATCACATGTCATTCCTCTCAAGAACCTCCTTGGCGAGGTTCATGTAGTTGGACGTTCCGTTGCTGACAACGTCGTAGAGAATGATAGGCTTGCCATGTGAAGGAGCCTCGCTGAGACGGATGCTCCTCTGGATGATAGTGTTGAAGACCATTCCCTTGAAATGCTCCTTGAGTTCGTTGACGACCTGCGTGTGGACCTTGGTCCTGCCGTCGAACATCGTCACGACGAAACCTTCGATGGTCAGCGACGGATTGACTCCGTTCTGCACCAGCCTGATGGTCTGGAGAAGCTTGCCGAGTCCCTCGAGGGCGAAGAACTCCGGCTGGACCGGGATCAGGACCGAATCCGCCGCCGTCAGAGAGTTGATGGTGATCAGCCCCAGGGACGGTGAGCAGTCGATGATGATGAAATCATAGTTGTCGCGGACTCCGGCCAGGACATTCTTGAGGATGGACTCCCTGTTCTCGACTTCGAGCATCTCGATTTCGACTCCGACCAGATTGATGTGGGACGGAACAAGATGGAGGTCAGGGATTTCTGTCTGCACCAGGGCGTCGGTCACATCGATGGCCCCCTCCATGACCTCGTAGAGAGTCCTCTTCTCATCGCTTTCCGGCGGGAAGTTGAGACCGGACGTGGTGTTGGCCTGCGGGTCGGCGTCGATGATGAGCACCTTCTTCTCAAGCACGGCAAGAGAAGCTGCAAGATTTATGGCGGTGGTGGTTTTTCCCACTCCGCCCTTCTGGTTCGCTATTGCTATGACTTTCCCCATTTCAAGGAACGTATAAGGTGAATGATACAGTTTATATAGTCTACAAATATAACAAAAAAATCGCAGACTACACAGGGTCGACGTCCAAAGAGATTCTTCCGACACATTTCTCCTTCCTGGAGAATGAGTCCACGGCATCCTTGAGCGTCTTCTTGTCGGTCAGAAGATTCCTGTCCTTGGCGAGCAGCACCCTGATCTGACGGATGAAAAGTCCCGAGACCCTGTCGACCGGAGGCGGGAACGGGCCGATGACTTTCGCCGACGAAGACATCCCGGAGCGACGGAGCGATGCGGCAAGGCCGGCAGCAGTTCTTTCAAGACGTTCCTCGATGTAATCCTTCACAATCACGTTGATCTCCCGTGAATATGGAGGGTAACCGAACATCTTCCTCTCCGAAAGGAACCTGGACATAGTCTCCTCCTGCTTCAACGAGCCGTCAAGAGTCTGGCAGACAGGATGTTCGGAGTTGGATATCTGGATCACGAACAATCCTTTCGTCCCTCTCCTGCCACATCTGCCACGGAACTGTTCCAGAAGCTGCAGACCCCTTTCGTCCGCCCTGTAGTCCCCCTGGGAGAGGACTGAATCCGCAGACAGGACAGCAACAAGAGTCACACCACTGAAATCCAGTCCCTTCGCCACCATCTGAGTCCCCACGAGGATGTCAGTCTCCCCCTTCGAGAAACTTCTTATGACAGAAGCAGCAAAATTCTTCTCCTGGGCGGAATCGGAATCCAGCCTGGCGACCTGGGCGGACGGGAACAGGTTCCTGATCTCCTCCTCGATCTTCTGGGTGCCGGCACCGACGCTGACAAGTCCGGCACCGCACTTCGAACACTTGCCGGTATATTCATGGACCCTGCCGCAATGATGGCAGACCAGTGCGCCCGTTCCGTCTGAACGGTGATGGAGACTGAGCGGAGCATTGCATTTCGAGCATTGGACGACCGTGCCGCAGGAACAGCATCTGAGGGTCGGTGAATATGCCCTCCTCTCCCTCAGGAGCAGGATCTGCTCCCCCCTGTCAAGGCAGCCGGAGATGTGTGAGATGAGTTTCCTGGAGAAACTTCCGACCATCCCGTTCTTTTTCCATTCCGCCTGAGTGTCAACAACTTCTACATCGGAATCTAAAGCATTGAAATAACGCTCGGAAAGATTGACTTTTCCGAAACGACCTGCTGAACAGTTGTACAGAGATTCCAGTGAAGGTGTCGCAGATCCAAGAACGACATCGGCTGAATGGATGGAAGCAAGCATAATCGCAGTCTCCCTTCCGTTGTAGCGCGGAGCCGGTGAATCCTGCTTGTAGGACGGGTCATGTTCCTCGTCAACGACGATCAGTCCGAGATTGCGGTGCGGCAGGAACACTGCTGAACGCGTTCCAAGCACCAGATATGGTTTCTTTCTGATGAAATCAGCCGTACGGCATCGTGAGAGGGCTGTCTCAGCCGAATGGAACACCTGAAGATGGTTCGGAAACAGGTCACGTATCCTGTCCTCAAGCTGCCTGCTGAGTGTTATTTCAGGTACGAGGATCAGCACGTTCCTTCCCTGGGACAAGGCTTCCGCTGCGAGAGACAGATAGATTTCAGTCTTGCCGGAGCCGGTGACGCCGTGCATCAGGACCGGCTTGCGTGACAGCAGCAAAGAGCGGATCTCTTCCAAAGCCCTGGTCTGAGCAGCAGACAGAGACGGGCCGGTGACATCAAGCATAGTGTCAACCGGATCACCGTCCGAACGCACCCCGGAGACCATTTTCAAACCAATGCGGGCCTGTTCCAGAGCATCCTTTATGGAATCCCTTTCTACCGACAACCGAGCAATCACAGTGTCCTTCTTCGCTGCGGTGAGTGCCGCCTCCTTCTTCTCAAGCCTTTGTTCAAGCTGAGCGACTTTCGCCTCGGCCTTCCGCACATTCTTCTCTTCCGCCTCAGCCTTCCTGGCCCTTGCCCTGGCGCGTGTCTCCTCCTGGGATACCTTGAGCGAAGGATAAGCGGCCTTGAAGACTTCGCCCACAGAACAGAGGTAATACGAAGCCACCTTCCTCCACAAGGCAATCTCCTCCTCAGAAACATCATCCAGGTCATCTGCACGGCCATCTATCGGTCGAATCCTTGAAGGACCAACCTGAGCTGCAGCTTCTGCTGCATCTGCACAGGACACGACACCGACATGCGGCTTGGATCCGAAACAGACTCTCACCCTGGCCCCGACAGGGATTGCTTCAGCAGGGTCACCGTCATATTCATAGGAATACAACGGTTCCCAGTCAAGCGGGACCGGGAGAATCACCTGGATGTACCTTGTTTCGGACATATCCTGCAATTTACGAATAATCTGCCAATGATGAGCCGTCTCAGCGGCCCGCTTCACCGGTGTCGTCGGTCAGATTTCCCGCAAGGAGTTCAGGTTCAATGAAATGTTCTCTGGCATATTCCCAAAGTTCCTTGCTTCCAAGGGCAGACTTTTCGTTCCGTTTCAAGACTTCCGACAGTTTCCTTCCGCCTTCCTTCCAGGCCCGGCCGTGGCTGGCGTGCTGGAGCATGAGAGGCTGGAAGTTGTCCAGGGAATGGGCGAATCGGGCTTCCTTGGTCTCCCATTGCTCAAACTCGTCCCAGAGTGATCGCATCCTGACGCAGAGGTCTTCAGGCAGCTGGGCGAAGAGTTTGTCCGCAGCGTCCAGTTCACGCTGGCGCTGGGTTTTCTTCCCCTCCTCGTCGTAGGCGAAGGTGTCACCGGCATAGACTTCAACGAGGTCATGGACCAGAAGTATGCTGACCACCTTCAGGACATCCACCTCCTCATTGGAATATTCAGAAAGCAGGATGGCCATGACGGCCATGTGCCAGGCGTGCTCGGCATCGTTTTCCAAGCGTTCACCATCAGTGAGATAGGTCCTTCTCGTAACGAATTTCTCGCGGTCTATCACCCTGCAGAATTCGATTATCCTGTCCAGTCTTGAGTCCATTTTTGACATATTTTTGCTTTCTGCGAAGTTAGGCAAAAACCCGTAGCGGAGAAAATGATTTGATTTTTATTGTCAAAAAATTTGGATGCTGAAGAAAAATGACTACCTTTGCAATCCCGAAACGGTGCCGTAGCTCAGATGGTAGAGCAATGGACTGAAAATCCATGTGTCGGCAGTTCGATTCTTCCCGGCACCACTTCCCGAAAGGCTGATCAGATTTCTGACCAGCCTTTTTCTTTGGTATGGAAAACAACGTCACGGACAGCATGCCATTCCCACCGACGGTCCAGGATCACAGATCGAGGCTGAGCTGGAACTTGATTTCCGAGACAGGGTCTTTGGGGGTCTGCATCCATGGGTAGCGGGTTGTGGAAGCCCGCAGGTAAAAATGGGTCGTAACGAACCTTCGAGCGGTCCGGAAACGTCTTTTCAAGGAAGCGACCGCCGACACCGAGACCCCGCGGCCGTAGTAGGCCGGAACCGTGTAGCTCCCGGGAGCGTCCCTTTCGTAGGAATATATCCGGTCATCCCAGTTGTCGACAGCGAAGAAGGTCGATCTCAGGTAGACCGTCGAGTTCTCCCACTTCCTGCCTGCCTCCAGGTATGCCAGTCCCGAGACAGATCGGCATCTGATTCCTTCCAGCCTTGCCCTGGCTTTGCACGCCGGTCCGGCTGACTCTCCGTAAAGCGCGCTCAAGCCTGCCGTGGACATGTCACAGTCCAGCCGGACCCCCGTTCTTCCCGATGAGGAAGCCGTACGGCGCCTATGTGTCCCCCTGAAGGTGATCACCGTGTTGTCCCCCGCCTGAAACGGGACTTTGAGCAGACACTTGAACTGGCGGTCCGACCTGTCATCCTGTTTCTGAGCATAATCAGCCGTAAAGCAGACCGTCCTTTTCTCCAGTCCAGCCGTCACTCCCCTTTCATTTGAAGTATTCGTCCATGTCCTTACCCCCGAGGCATTTTCTGAAGAGAATCCGGAAGGATAGGACCTGAGCAGAAACGGAACCTTCCATTCATCTCCGACAGGAAGCACAACACCGCCGACAAAGGCTGCGCACCGGCTGTAGCAGTCCGCAGCAACCTCTCCGAAAATGTCCGTCCCCCTGACGGACCACCTAGAATCCAGGGATACCTTCCCCCCCGCCTGATACTTCAGTCCCCCTGTCTCTTTCCCGAACGGATTGGAAAGCCACATGCCCGTCACACCGACCTGTCCGTTCCTCCCGAACCAGGAAAGGTTTGCGGCTGGAAGGAATGAAACCGGGGCATCGTCATCCCCAGAGCACCTGCTCCTAAGCCCCGGGAAGGAACCTACCGCCGAAAGAACCATTCTACCGGCGACGAAGTCAGCGGCCAGTCCCCTGTGCACTCCGACAGAAGAATATGACCACGAAGGCGAGACCCCCGTCGCCCTTCTGTAGAATGAGTTCACTGAAGAAAACCCCGTCATCGACATACCGCTCCAAAGACAGAGACCCTGACCGAAACGTGCGTTGAAATCGCCGGCCACTATCTTCCCAGGCCAATTTCGAGGGAAGATGGAGACGTTGCCGGAAAGCGAGGAAGGAGGAAGACAGGGGTCTGAATATGTTGTCCGCGCGGCAAGGGAGACTTGGGCCTTCCCTCCATATTCAGTCTTCCACTTCAGTCCCCATGCATTTTCCCCTCCCTTGAAAGAAGTACGCGCAACAATGTTTCGGCTGATGACGAGCGAGTCTCCGGCGGCCAAGCCGGGAACGGTGTGCGATCTGAGTACAATGAAAGGAGCCAGAGATCTCGCAAATTCTTCCCCGAAACCGTCGACCCTTGCCAGTTCGCTTATAGTCAGCACATCGCCGCAGCTCTTCCGATAGTCCTCCAGACTTGCGGCCTGATAGCAGGAAATCAGTCCGCTCGCAAGCAGCTTAGAGCGGGAAGCCCCATTCAGGTCCAAAGGGTGCGAAAGATAGACGGACAGCATCTCAAACTCCTGGGAATCAGCGGATTCTTCATCTTCAGCCCCAAGGAACCTTGCCAGCGCCCCGGCATTGTCCGCAGTCTGTGAACGGACCACGGGACAGACAATAAAGGCCAGGGCGGCAGCAAGGAATATTGAAGTTTTCATAGTGTCTTTCAGAATGCTGCACGAAGATATTCATTCCATCACTGACACAGTATCAAAAAGATAAAAATCATCCCGTAGTTTCTGATTCTTTAAGATTATTGCTATTTTTGTTAAACAAATCATGAATACAATGGATAGAATCAAGGTCCACGACAAGACATTCAAGACATTGATCACCTACGACAGCCTGATGGAAGCCATCGACAGGGTCGCAGGGAGGATAGAAGCCGACTTCAAGGACAGCAAGGAAGTCCCTGTGCTTCTCTGCATCCTCAACGGCTCGATAATGTTCACGGCCGAGCTGATGAAACGGCTTGACATCCCGGTGGAACTGATTTCCATGAAGCTCTCGTCATATTCCGGAATGAAGTCCACAGGCAAGGTCCGCGAAGTGATGGGACTGACAGGAAGCCTCGAAGGGAAGACTGTGATCGTCATTGAGGACATCATCGACTCAGGCAGGACCATAGAGGACATCGCCCGGATCGTCAAGGAAAAAGGTGCAAAGGAGACCAGAATCTGCACAATGCTGTTCAAGCCGGCCTGCTACACCAAGGACATCCCCATCGATTATGTCGGCATGGAGATCGAAGACGACTTCATCGTCGGTTTCGGACTCGACTATGACGAGCTGGGCAGAAACAGAAAAGACATTTATGTATTAGATAAGGCAATGAAATATTTCATTCTTTTCGGCCCTCCAGGTGCTGGTAAAGGCACTCAGGCCACAGCAATGGTGGAGAACTACAATCTCTGCCACATCTCTACAGGTGAACTTCTCCGCGGCGAGATCGCCAAGGGGACAGAACTCGGTCTCAAGGCCAAGGCTCTCATCGATGCCGGCGAGCTCGTTCCTGACGAAGTTGTGGAAGGAATGATCGAGAACAAGTTCAAGACAGTCACCGGTGTGTCAGGCTTCCTGCTTGACGGATTCCCGAGGACTATCGCCCAGGCCCAGGCTCTGGACGCAATGCTCGCGAAGAGCCAGGAGGAGGTCACCGCATGCGTGTCCCTCATGATTCCTGACGAGATGATCAAGGAGCGCATCAAGCACAGGGCTTCAGTTGAAGGCCGTGCAGACGATGCCAATGACGAGACAATCAACAACCGCATCAGGACCTATCATTCCAAGACCGAACCTCTCGTCGAGTACTACAAGAACGCAGGAAAGTACGAAGAGATCGACGGAATCGGAACCATAGACGAAGTCAGGGGCAGAATCGCCGACGTGATGGACAAGTTCTAGTCCCCCTCCCCGGAAGGTCATCGTCCATGACGCCTTCGAACAAAAGAAACAACAACACCGTGATCCAGCTTCGGGTCATGGTGTTTTTTTTATTCAGGGAATAATGGACAATGACATCCTGTTCCGGGAAAAACAGTATCTTTAATGAAGAAATGGGATGACACTTTACTTCTACCTCAACCTCGGCATCAGCCGCGTCGAGTACTACGCCATTCCACTGACAGTGGAATCCATATTCTTTGTCATCTGCATGATTGTTTCAGG
>JAKSJH010000068.1 GCA_024398315.1 Bacteroidales bacterium | reverse complement strand
TCTACCAGTTCTGGCTCAACGTCGCCGACGACGACGCCGAGAAGTACATCAAGATATTCACGATGCTCGACAAGGAGACCATCGACGACGCCATCGAGGAACACCGCCAGGACCCTGGCCGCCGCGTCCTCCAGAACCTTCTCGCCAGGGAGATCACCATCATGATCCATGGTGAGGCTGAATATGACAACGCTGTCGCCGCATCGAAGATGCTCTTCGGCAACTCCACCTCAGAGGCTCTCCGCAAGCTCGACGAGAAGACATTCCTCGCAGTGTTCAGCGGAGTTCCTACCTTCGACATTCCGGCATCCGAACTGCCTTGCAACATCCTCGACTTCCTCGCCGTGAAGACTCAGATCTTCCCATCAAAGGGTGAGGCCAGGAAGATGACCGTCGGCAACGGTGTCAGCATAAACAAGGACAAGGTCACCGATGTTGAATATGAAATCTCCGAGAAGGACATCATCGACGGCAAGTACATCCTCGCACAGAAGGGTAAGAAGAACTACTTCATAATCAACGTGATCTAAGATGGAGAAACCGGCAACAACAAGACAGCTCAAGGTCGCCAGGGAGATCCAGAAGGTCCTTGCCGAAATCATCCGCGGCAAGGGAATGGCGGCTTTCGGAGGTGCGATGGTGACCGTCAGCGAGGTCAGGGTCAGCCCAGACCTTTCCCTCGCCAAGACCTTCGTCAGCATATTCCCTTCCGACAAGGCGGAGACTGTGATGAAGATGCTCAACGATGACATGAAGACCATCCGCGGCGAACTCGGCCACAGGGTCGGCAAACAGCTCCGCATCGTCCCTGAGATCGTCTTCTATCTCGACACCACGCTCGACTACGCCGAGCACATCGACGAACTCCTCAAGAAATAGTCCCCCCGGCCAACCGAATTATTCCGCCTGATGGACAGGTGCGGAAGGTGTGCATTTTTATGGACCACCTTCCACACTTAATAATTATAATATCCTATATATCAATATCTTACAAATTATCAACGTGGAAGGTGTGCCGCAAATTTGCACACCTTCCGCACTTGAACAACGATCTGTACTGTCACCGTGCCCGTAACGGAAGCAACAATTAGAGTTTCATCCTTGTTTCACGAACCGGATGAATCCATGAAACATTTGTGATAAATGTTTCAGAATATGCTGAATTATTCGTACATTTACACACAATCAAGCATATTCCAAGCCATGAAAACCGCGATCCGCACAATCCTCCTGCTGAGCGTCCTCACCCTCTTCGCCGGATGCTCGAACAGACCGTCAGCCGACACAGGTTTCGAGCCCAACGGCCGATGGACCAAGGAAAAGGCCAAGGAATGGAGCGAGCGGACCGGCTGGAGAAGCGGATGCAACTATGTGACCTCGACCGCAGTCAACCAGATCGAGATGTGGATGAAGGACACCTACGACCCGCAGACCATCGACAAGGAGCTGGGATGGGCCCGGGAACTGGGTTTCACGGCAATCCGGGTGTACCTCCACAGCGCAGTCTGGACAACCGAGAAGGAAGGTTTCCTCGACACCATCGACAACTTCCTCTCGATAGCCGACAGCCACGGAATCAAGACCATATTCATCTTCTTCGATGACTGCTGGAACCCTGACTCTGAATATGGTCCGCAGCCTGAGCCGAAGGTGGGAGTCCACAACTCCCAGTGGGTGCGCGACCCTTCTGACAACCTCAGAGACGACCCTGATGCGCTCTTCCCTGTCCTCAAGGAATATGTCCAGGCAGTGATAGGAAAGTTCAAGGACGACGACCGGGTGCTCTGGTGGGACCTCTACAACGAACCGGGCAACAGCGAGTACTACACCAAGTCCCTTCCTCTCCTCAAGGCCGTCTTCGCCTGGGCGAGGGAGATGGCCCCGTCCCAGCCTCTCTCATCGGGAGTCTGGCACAGCAGATGCCCGGAAGTCAACAACTTCCAGATAGAGAACTCCGACATCTTCTCCTACCACAACTACCGCGAGAAGGACTACAACCTCGACCATGTCCTGCTCTACAAGGCCTTCATGAGGCCGATGTACTGCACTGAATATATGGCCAGAACCGAAGGGAGCCTGTTCCAGACCATCCTCCCGATGCTCAAGGAGCACAATGTCAGCGCCATCAACTTCGGACTTGTCTCCGGGAAGATCAACACCATCTACGGCTGGAGCGATGTCCACCCTGACGGCGAAGAACCCGATGTCTGGTTCCACGACATCCTCCGTCCCGACAAGACCCCGTTCGATCCCGAAGAGATCGAACTCATCAAGAAAATCAACGGAAAACAATAATATTTATCCATATGAAAAAGACAATTCTGGCCGCAATGGCCTTGCTGGCAAGTTTCACAGTGTGCTTCGGCCAGCCTGCTGACATCGACGAACTCTGTCCTCCGCGCCCGGAGACAGCGGCAAAGTTCAAGAAAGGCGCATACCCGCCGGCAGCCCGTCCTTACAAGGAGGCCGCTTTCTCGGCATTCAGCTACATGATGTCCCTGCCGGACATGACCGAACTGGTCAGGACAGGTGTCCCGTACAGGAAGTACCAGCACAACGCCTATGTGTCCAAGACACACGCAGCCCACATCAACGCGATGCTCGACCTCGCAGAGGCCGACCCGACCCAGAAAGCCGCCGCAATGGCATTCGCAAAGGCATCAGCAGAATTCCTTCTCGGCGAACTTGAGCCCGCCGACGCACCGCTCGCATTCTGGCCGCCGACCTACGGCCGCAAGCCTCTCGAGTTCATCCCGGAGACCGATGGTCCTTACCTCAAGCCGGCAATGGTGGGCAATGAACCTGAAGGTGCTGTCAAGTACCGCGGCGAGGTGATGCTCGTCTACCCTGCCGATGTCGGCAAGGCCTTCCTCTCCTACTACAAGGCAACCGGAGACGAGAGATTCTTCAAGGCCGCAGTCGGAATCGCAGAGACCTACCTGAGAATCCGCCGCCCGGACGGCAGCTGGTCCCTCAAGATGAAGCTTGACACCGGCGAGGAACTCGGTGTCAACACCCTCGTCCCGACCAGAGCCCTCTTCTTCTTCAAGGCCCTCGCCGACGCAACAGGCGACCAGAAGTGGAGGCAGGCTGAATATGACATATTCACCTGGCTGGAGAACCATCCTCTCAAGGACTGGAACTGGGACGGTCAGTTCGAGGACATCAAGCCTGAAGAGCCTTACAAGAACCCTACGAAGTACAACGCAGTCGACGTGATGATGTACATCCTCGACCGCTTCCCTGGCGACAAGGCACGTCTGGAGACCTGCAGGAGGCTTCTTGACTTCTGCGAGAAGAGGTTCGTGGTCTGGGAGACCCCGGAGAACCAGCCGGAATGGCCAGCGCCTTCGGTTCTGGAGCAATATTCATGCTTCACCCCTATCGACTCTTCTTCCGCCAAGATGATCAGCGCCTTCCTCGCGATGTACAAGGCTGACGGCAAGAAGATCTATCTCCAGAAGGCCATCGCCCTCGCCGACACCATCACCCGCATCCAGAAGAAGAACGGACGCATCCCTACTTTCTGGGACGGAGTCAGGACCGGAGCCGGACTCTCGATCGAGCAGTATGACTGGCTCAACTGCATGGCATCCTCGGCAGAGGCTCTCCTCCTGATCGACCAGGCAGTCAGCTGCAAGAGCAGGAAGGCTTACCTCAAGGCCACCAGCAGCATCAGAATCAACGAATAAGACTTGCTCCTGATGCGCGAAAGAATATTCTTCATTGACGGCCATGCGCTGATCTTCAAGATGTACTACGCCTTCATGCGGAGGCCGATGATCAACTCGAAGGGGGCTGACATGTCCATCCTCTTCGGGTTCACCAAATACATCCTGGAGCTCATCGAGAGGGAGAAGCCCGACTATCTGGCAGTCGCATTCGACCCTCCCGGAGGCACTTTCAGGAACAAGATGTTCCCTGAGTACAAAGCCAACAGGGCTGAGACACCGCAGCTGGTGATCGACGCCCTGGAACCGCTGACCGAAATATGCCACGCACTCAACATCCCTACCCTGATGGAGATGGGCTTCGAGGCGGACGATGTCATCGGTTCGATGGCCAAGCGCTGCGCACGCGAAGGCCTGGACGTGTTCATGGTCACCCCGGACAAGGACTACGGCCAGCTCATCGAAGAGCACATCCGGCAGTACAAGCCCGGCAAGTCCGGAGGCGACGACGAGATCATCGGTGTGGCGGAGATCTGTGCGAAGTACGGCATCCAGTCCCCTTCCCAGGTCATCGACATGCTCACCATCTGCGGCGACACAGCCGACAACATCCCGGGAGTCAAGGGGGTCGGAGAGGTCGGAGCCGGCAAGCTGATCGCCAGGTTCGGTTCCGTGGACGCCATCTACGAGCATCTCGACCAGCTCACCGAAAGGCAGAGGGCCCAGTTCGAGGAGGCCAGGGGACACATAGGTCTCAGCCATGAACTGGTCACCATCAAGACCGACATGGATGTTCCTGTCAGCACTTCGGAAATGAGGATTGACAGAAACTACGGACCTCAGATTGCTGATCTGTTCGAGAAATACGAGTTCAATTCGCTTAAACGGTTCCTTGGAACGGTCGCATCCACCGCCCGCAAGGAAGAACGTCAGATTGACATCAGGCAGGTGACCGCAGAAGAAACCCGGAAAGCCGCAAGGAAAGCCGGACGGTTCTCCCTGATCGTCGAGACCGAGGAAAGCGGGATTTACGCCAGGTCGTCCAGAACGGTCATCGGCGTCCCTGACGGAGACTCCTTCCTTGTCTCCGAAGGAGCGTCACGGGACTTCAAGGACATCCTGGAGGACAGTTCTCTTACCAAATGCTCTGACGACGCCAAGCGGGCGATGAACATCCTGGCTGCAGACGGAATATTCATGGACGGGCCCCAGCTGGACACTTTCCTCATGCACTACCTCATTGATCCGGAAAAGAGTCACAAGACAGACGTCCTCTGCGCCTCATGTTTCGGAATATCCCTGGAAACATCTGAAAACAAAGAAGATAAGACTCCTTCCACTGGTTCCCTGTTCGACACTGACGAAGAGGTTGAAGACAGGCCGAAGGACAGGAGCAAGGAGGCTGCGGCGCTTCTGATGCTTGCAGAGAAGCTTTCCGCCGACCTGGAGGCATCAGGTGCCGGCAAGCTCTACCGTGAGATGGAGGAGCCCCTCATAAAAGTGCTCTCCGACATCGAGAGAAGCGGAGTGAAGATGGACCTCGACTCCCTCAAGGAGTTCACCGGGCATCTTCGCAAGGAGATGGTCGAGAGAGAGGCCAAGGTCCGGGAAATGGCCGGAGATCCTTCCCTCAACGTCTCATCCCCTAAACAGATAGGCGAGCTTCTCTTCGGAAAGATGAAACTCTCGGAAAAGCCGAAGAAGAACGCCAACGGGTCCTTCTCCACCGACGAGACCGTCCTTCAGGAGATTGCAGACAAGGATCCGATAGTCGACGAGATTCTTGAATACAGGGCCGTGAAGAAGCTTCTCTCGACCTACATCGAACCGTTCCCGGGCTACATTGACAGCAAGGACGGCAAAGTCCACACCACCTTCAACCAGGCCCTGACTGCCACCGGCCGCCTGAGTTCCTCCAACCCGAACCTCCAGAACATCCCGATCAGGACAGAGAGAGGCAAGGAGATCCGCAAGGCGTTCGTGCCAAGCACCCCGGACGGGCTGATGATGTCGGCCGACTATTCACAGATAGAGCTCAGGATCATGGCTCATCTGAGCTGCGACGCCCACCTTATCAACGCTTTCCGCAACGGGGTCGACGTCCACGCCGCCACCGCCGCCAAAGTGTTCGGGGTCCCGGTCGAGGAGGTCACCCATCAGCAGAGAAGCACAGCGAAGATGGTCAACTTCGGCATCATGTACGGCATCTCCGCCTTCGGTCTCTCACAGAGACTGCGGATTGGCAGAAGAGAGGCCCAGAAGATCATCGAGGACTATTTCGCCAGCTTCCCTTCCATCAAGTCATTCATCGAGGACACCAAGGAGGCGGCGAGGGAGACAGGCTATGTCGAGACCATATTCGGAAGAAGGAGATATGTCCCTGATGTCAACGCCAGGAATTCTACGGCAAGGGCCCTGGCTGAGAGGAACGCCGTCAACGCCCCGATCCAGGGCACCTCGGCGGACATCATCAAGATAGCCATGATCAGGGTCCGGAAGAGGATGATCGAGGCCGGTCTGACCAGCAGGATGGTCCTCCAGATCCACGATGAACTTGTCTTCGACACGATTCCCGGTGAGGTGGAGACCCTCAGGAAGATCGTCGTCGAAGAGATGGAGAATGTAGTAAAGCTTTCAGTTCCACTAACAGTAGAATGCAATTATGGAAAAAACTGGCTCGAAGCCCATTGATGAGCTCATAGTTCTCGCCAAAGGAGGCAACGGACTGGCTTTCACCGCCCTGTGGGACAGGCACATAGGCCAGCTCAGCAACTATCTGAAGACAAAATTCGGCAACCTCGGAACCTACGAGGTCGAGGACATCTGTTCAAGAAGCTTCGAGAAGGCTTTCAGGCAGATCCACACCTTCGACCCCTCCAGGAGCCAGTTCCTCACATGGCTCTGCGTGATAGCCCGCAACACTGCCCTTGACAGCATGGAGCAGGACCGCAGGGTCCATCCGAAGAGTCAGATAGTCTATCTGGATGACGAAGCCCAGAACTCCGGGATGGAGGGGATCGCCGACCAGACTTCGGATGCGCTCAACAGTCTGATAAGCACTGAGGACGAGGAAGAGAAGACGAAGTACATCGAGTGCCTGCCGGAGCTCTACAGAGAGGTCGCCCGCAGAAGGATGATCGACGGCATGAAGTACAATGAAATCGCCGAGGCCATGGACCTCGAGCTCAACACGGTGAAGACAAGGATACGCCGGGCGAAGAAGATAATAGACGAACTCAGAAAAGAGGAGGACGACGTATGATGACGTTTGAAGGCTTCCAACAGATTGTAAAAGAAGAGTTTCCACAGCTCAGCGAGAATCAGGTGGAGCAGTTCCGCCTGATGGAGGAAGGCTATTCCGACTGGAACTCGAAGATAAATGTCATCTCTCGCAAGGACATCGGAGGCCTCTACGACCACCATGTCCTGCACTCGCTCGCCATCGCTACGTACCTCAAAGGGAACAGGCCTTCTGAATATTCAGAAATGCTCGCTCCCGGCAACGGGGTGACGGTCCTGGACCTGGGCACCGGAGGCGGCTTCCCGGGCATCCCCCTCGCCGTCCTTTTCCCCGAAGTGCAATTCACTCTCTGCGACTCCATCAAGAAGAAGACGGTGGTGGCCCAAGGCATCGCTGACCTTCTGGGGCTGAAGAACGTCGAGGTGGTCAACGCACGCGCAGAATCCCTGGGCAGGAAGTTCGACTTCGTCGTCTCCAGGGCGGTCACCACGCTGACTGACTTCCACCCCTGGGTCAAGGGACGCTACGACAGAAGCATCCTCTACCTCAAGGGAGGTGACATCAACGAAGAGATCTGCTCTCTGATGGAAAGGGAGAGAATGGCGAAAGGGCAGATTTCGACCTGGCCTGTGGACTCATGGCTCAAGGATGAATATTTCGACGGGAAGTTCGTCATCGACATTGCAAAACGATGATACCGGAGACTTTGATAGAAAATATTTTGCAAATTCAGTCAAAAAGGTTATTTTTGCAGTCCCTTGAGAAATTCTTGAGAAATAATAAAAGAAAACAGATATGAAAAGAACATTCCAACCATCAAGACGCAAGCGTGTCAACAAGCACGGCTTCCGTGAGAGAATGGCTACCGCCAATGGTCGTCGCGTACTCGCTTCCCGCCGCCGTCACGGCCGCAAGAAGCTTACCGTCTCATCTGAGGACAGGTGGTAATCGTCGGGTGACTCTTACAGCAGGTCCTTGTGACCTGCTTTTTTTTTTGCCTTTTACCGAACGATGGACGCAGACGAAAGATTCATGCAGGAGGCTCTCAGGGAGGCCCGCCTGGCTTACGAAGAGGATGAGATTCCCATAGGAGCTGTCGTGGTCTGCAGGGGAAGGATCATCGCCAAAGGCCACAACATGGTCGAGATGCTTCACGACCCTTCGGCCCACGCCGAGATGATCGCCCTTACAGCAGCGACCGAAGCACTGGGAGGGAAATACCTGCAGGACTGTACGTTGTACGTCACCGTGGAGCCATGTCCGATGTGCGCAGCCGCCCATGGCTGGGCCCAGACCTCAAGGATAGTGTACGGAGCCGGGGATCCGAAGAGAGGATATTCACTCTTCTCCCCTTCCCTCCTCCACCCGAAGACGGAAGTCCGCAGCGGAGTCCTGGAGGAGGAATGCGCCGGGCTGATGAAAGACTTCTTCGAAGCGAAGAGAGGATAGTCCGGTTCTATTCTTTCAATCTGGAGTCAATGACGATGGTGACCGGGCCGTCGTTGAGCAGGGAGCACTGCATGTCAGCGCCGAATACTCCTTTCCGGACCGGTCTGCCTGCAGCTTCCTCCAGCTCGGAGCAGTATTTCTCGTAGAGCGGAACAGCCAGTTCGTGACCTGCGGCCCGGATGTATGACGGGCGGTTCCCTTTCCTGGTGGAAGCAGTGAGGGTGAACTGAGAGACGGCGAGCAGTTCTCCGTCCGCCTCGACCACACTTCTGTTCATGACACCTTCTTCGTCATTGAATATCCTCATCCCGGCGGTCTTTGAAGCAAGCCACCTGGCATCATCATCAGTGTCACCTTTCTCCACCCCGACAAGGATGAACAGTCCCCGGCCGATCGCCGAATGAAGCGTCCCGTCGATTGTGACAGACGCCTCCCTTACTCTCTGAATGACCAGTCTCATATCCGGTAAAGATAACGGTTCATGTCCATCAGTTCAGCGATAACTTTCCTCATTTCAATCCCAGTGCTTTGCGAACAGCAGGTTCTATATTGTCCGGATCAGGGATGCCGTCCACAAGTATCTCACCATTCTGGTCAAATAAAATAATGTGAGGGACACCTTTCACGCCATATTTCTTAATGATTTCAGAATCGGCGTCGATAATCTGGTCATAGTGAAGTCCCAATTTTTCGGTGACATACTGAAGATCTGAAAGTTTATCATGGTAAGAGACTCCTACGACATTCAGTCCATCATCCTTATAAGTCCGGAAAATGCTGTCTATAAGGGGTGCCTCCGCTTTACACGGCCCGCACCAGCTGGCCCAAAAAACGACCATAGCATACTTCCCATTTCCGACATAATCATAGAAAGAGCCACTTGAGGGGACTGCATTTCCGTCCTCATCCACCTTAAGCACATTCAAGATTCCTTCTCCTTGCAGCTGGATGTTAGACGTTCTGGTTTTCATGATTCCATAACTTTCAACGGCAGATGGCTTAGAGCTGAATACTGTATCCAGTCCATTGAACATGCAAAAAGAAGCCGGAGAGAGAGACACTCCCATGAACTTCAATCTATCCAGAAGGTACATCTTGAATATGTCTGAATCAGATGAATAGGTGACCAGCAAAGAATCCAGGTTCACCGGAACTTCAATATCTCTCAGGAATCGGGCGAACCTGTCATTGTCTGCAGTACCCGAAACCTTAAGGAAACCGTCATTCATCTTCCCGTCAATCCGAATAACTCCAGGTTCAAGAATGAACTGGCGGAATGGTGGTGTGTGCAACGGCCTGATAAAAAGCTGAGCATTCGTTGGGGAATCCACATTCACTCTGATGATGAACTTTCCCTTCCTGGCCTTTGTTTTACCAAGAATGCATAAATTGTTCTCCCATATATCCAAAAGCAGAAGTCTGTGATTTCCTATGCCATCAACATCACCGACAATCACACACTCTTTGTCATTTGCAGGAACGGGATCGACAGATTCCTCTGACTGGCAGCCACTGCAAATTGAAGCAACAGCAAAGATGAACGGCAGGAGCATCATGATGCCATGGAATGGATTCCTCCTTGGCAAGATTTGTTCATAGATACAGCATTTATTCATACTATCAGGTATTAAGGACAATAACATACAAATATAGTGTATAATTAATAGAACATGAACTATATTTGCAGCTGCAAAAAATGAATAAATGGAAAGGATCAGGAACATATTCAAGGAGGGGTCGGGGTTCAGGCCTCTGTTCCTTTCGCTGATTCTGTCGGCGATCGGATTCGGACTGTACAAGGGAGTCCTGGACAACTACATGGCGGAAGTGGTCAGGATGAACGAGTTCGACAGAGGGCTCACTGAATTCTTCAGGGAGCTTCCAGGACTGATACTCATCCTCATCCTGGCAGTCTTCTACAGGGCGTCAGCCGAGAAGATGTACAAGTACGGAATGCTTCTGATGACGATTGGAATGGTGATCCAGGCTGCAATCTCTCCAGTGAAGGCCCTGGTCATCCTCTCCATCTTCCTGTACTCCATCGGAGAGCACATCCAGCTGGGGATGAAGAACACCCTTTCCCTTGAATATTCAAAAGAAGGCCATAGTGGCACGGCTCTGGGCTACCAGAATTCGGTCTATCAGATAGGCAACCTGCTCGGCTACGTCGCCATCATCGCGGCGTTCGCCATCGTGTCCTCAACGTCGCTGTTCAAACCGGTCTTCTACATCGCAGCCGCATTCATGGGAATCGCCTGTCTGGTCTCCCTCAACCTGTCCGGACAGAGTTCCACGGACAAGACCAAGAGCAGATTCTACTTCAGGAAGAAATTCAAGAAATATTACCTTCTGGAAGTGTTCTACGGTGCCAGGAAGCAGGTCTTCTTCACCTTCGGGCCCTACGTCCTCATCCTGTTCTACAAGGCGGATGCAGGAGTGATCAGCATGCTGTTCGCCATCTCTGCGGTAGCATGTTTTCTTCTGGCGCCGCTCGTGGGGAAGCTGATCGACAGAATCGGCTACCGGACCGTGATGATCGCCGACACCCTCATCCTGGTGATCGTCTGCTTCTTCTACGGTTTCGCCCACCACATCTTCCCGATGCACACGGCCTTCATCGTCTGCTGCGTGAACTATGTACTTGACTCCGTGATATCCCTCGCCTCGATGGCATCGAATGTCTATGTCCAGGACATCTCCGACAGCAAGGAGGAGATGCGGGCGACAATATCCACAGGAATATCGGTAAACCACCTCATCACCATATTCATAGCATTGCTCGGAGGATGGATATGGAAGACCGTCGGCATCGAGACCCTCTTCATCCTTTCCGCCGTCCTGGGTCTCTGCAACAGCGCCTACGCCGCCACCATAAAAAAGGAATCCCCTGCAGACGGTTCTGCAAGGGAATGAACTGAATGAGTTGTTGAGGTACCGGGATTCGAACCCAGACTGGCAGAACCAAAATCTGTAGTGCTACCATTACA
>JAKSJH010000067.1 GCA_024398315.1 Bacteroidales bacterium | reverse complement strand
CAGTATTGAAGGCAAGGTGCTGATAGTCAATTTTGCAGGATTCCTGGATTTCAGTTCTAGCTTTGTTGCTGAGGGTCTGGAAAGACGTGGTGCCACCTGCAGGATTGAAGTTATCCGTAACCCTGAGATTGAAAGATTGAGGTCCAATCCGACCGAGATGCGATCCATCAACATCGCCAGGGTGATGGACGTGGAGGAGAACTGGAAGCGGATCGTGCTTCAGATCAGGGAACTGATCGATGGAGAGAAGTATGTCGTTCTGCCGGATGTCTTCGGACTGTCAAACCCATCGGTGCCTCAGTGGATCATGGAGATGCTTCCGGCCGAAGTCCTTTTCGTCGGGACCCTGCCTCCTTCCGTCTCCGGACTGAGGGCGCACATCGCTCTGAAGAAGAAGTTCGAGGAACTTGGTGGTACATACCTTCCAGGCGACACCGCTGTAGATCCTGTCTTTGAAGGAGACCGCCTGGAAAGCATCCGGACAGTCAACCTGGGCGCCATGAGACTTGAGGCTGACAGTTTCGTCCTGGCGAGCGGCAACCTTTTCGGCAAAGGTGTCGTTTCTCTTCCGGACAAGGTCATCGAGCCTGTGTTCGGTCTTGATGTGGATTATCCTGAAGACAGGGCTGAATGGTATGACAAGGACTTCCTTTCACCTCAGAGGTACATGTCATTCGGTGTCACCACCGATGCTTCCTTCCATCCGTACAAGGATGGGACTCCTGTCTCGAACATGTATGTGACAGGGGCGGAGCTTGGTGGGTGCAATCCTCTGGCAGAAGGGTCCGGAGCCGGTGTGGCGATCATGTCGGCCTTCTTTGTCTCTGATGAAATAAACGCTTGAAGCAATGCAGGAGAAGAACATCAGTTTCAATAACTTCGAACAGTGCATCAAATGCACTGTCTGCACTGCCTACTGTCCTGTGGTGGCTGTTAATCCGGTTTATCCGGGGCCGAAGCAAGGAGGCCCGGACGGTGAGAGGTTCAGGCTCAAGAACAAATGGTTCTTCGACGAGAATCTCAAATACTGCATGAACTGCAAGCGGTGTGAGGTGGTCTGTCCGTCGGGTGTGAAGATCGCGGACCTCATCCATTCCGCCAGGAGGAAATATTCAAGAGAGACACCGGAACTGAGGGATTATCTCCTAGCCAGAACCGATCTGATGGGCAGGCTCGCAAGGCCGGTCGCCCCTGTCGTCAACGCTCTAATGTCGACGAAACCCGTCAAGGCTTCAATGGACCTCATGCTGGACATTGACCGCAGGCGCTCCTTCCCGAAGTACCAGTCCTCCGGTTTCAAGAAATGGTTCCGGAAGAATGCACTGTCAAAGCAGTCTGAATATTCAGAGAAAGTGGCTTATTTCCATGGCTGCTCCACTGAGTTCCAGCATCCTGAGGTTGGAAGGGCGTTCGTCGAAGTCATGAATGCCGCCGGGTTCGGGGTCGAACTGATGGATGAAAGATGCTGCGGCGTGCCTATGATTGCCAACGGTCTGTGGGTCAGGGCCAAGAACAATGCCAGGCATAATGTCCGCATCTTCGAGGATGCTGTTGGAAAGTCGCTTCCTGTCGTCGGGACATCTTCCACCTGTGTGTTCACAATGAGGGATGAATATCCCGACATCCTTGAGGTGGACAATTCTTCTGTCAGGGACAGCATCACCCTTGTGGAGAAGTTCATGTTCGAACTTGTCGATTCCGGAAGGGTAAAGCTTGTCTTCAAGGACAATTACAGGGCCAGGATAGCCTACCATGTGCCTTGCCATGTGGAGAAACTGGGATGGAGCATATTCACCAAGGCTCTCATCGGAATGATTCCGGGCGTGACGATGACCACTCTGGACAGCGGCTGCTGCGGTATGGCGGGCACCTACGGCTTCAAGAAGGAGAACTACAAGTACTCACAGGAGATCGGCAAGCCTCTGTTTGAAGGAATCAAGGCTCTGGCTCCTGATTTCGTCTGCTGCGAGTGCGAGACGTGCAAGTGGCAGATTGAGATGAGCACGGGCTATTCAGTACTGAATCCGATTGTCATTCTTTGGGAAGCTCTTGACCTTGAGGCAACTGCGAAGGCCAATCAGAAGCTGTTCTGATTAATGACAGCTTCTCAGACAAGCAGGTCCTGAATTTCCAGTTTTGGGACACAGTGGATTCCGTCTTTCCTGTAATATGTCAGGGAGTCTCCTTCGTGCACAGGAACGAGTTCTATCCTTTCCGCTGGTTTTCCTATGGCCAGTACAGCAAGGGGAGTGAGCCCCGGTTTAAGCGTCCTCTTGATTTCTTCTTTGTTGAAACTTCTGATTATCAGACCTCCCAGCCCGAGGTCCACAGCCCTGAGAAGCATGCTCTGGAGGGATATTCCCAGATCGATGAGTATCTCTGGATTCTCTTCGCAGGTGGAGCAGACGATGATGAAGGCAGCCGGCTCTGTCCCGGGGAGTGGAAGATTCAGTTCCTTCAGGGCCGCTGCCATTCTGATGTTCTCCAGGACGGTCTTCGCGTCATCGCCCTGTGTGACGGGATGGAATCTGAGTCTCTGAAGGTTTCTTGAAGAAGCGATTCTGGTGTTGACCGAAACTATGGACAGAAGCTGGCTTTCAGTTACTTCCACCCTTGGGTCGTAGCCCCTGTAGCTTCTGTTCCTTTTAAGCAGCGTGCTCAGGGACGCCCATTTCGGGGATTTCGAGGATGACCTGCCCCCGAAGACTTCATCGTATTTCTTTTCGAGATAGTTGTCTGCCATGGTACATCATTCGTTTCCGAAAGTTACGCAACTTTTTGTTAACTTTGACGAAACAAACCTCTCTCTCATCATGAAATTCATCAGCTGGAACGTAAACGGTCTCAGGGCCTGTGCCGGAAAGGGCTTCGACGATGCTTTCAACACTTTGGACGCCGATTTCTTCTGCCTTCAGGAAACAAAGATGCAACCCGGTCAGCTTGACATGGAATTCCTTGGCTACCAGTCATTCTGGAATTCTGCGGACAAGAAGGGTTACTCCGGTACTGCGATATATTCAAAGCATACACCGCTCAATGTGACTTATGGCATCGGAATCGACGAGCATGACCACGAGGGGAGGGTGATCACCCTTGAGATGGAGGATTTCTTCCTGGTCTGTGTCTATGTCCCTAACTCGCAGGACGGTCTTAAGAGACTTGATTACAGGATGCGCTGGGAGGATGATTTCAGGGCCTATCTTCTTGGTCTGGCATCCCGTAAGGGCGTGATCGTCTGCGGTGACCTCAATGTCGCTCACAACGAGATCGACATCAAGAATCCATCATCCAACCATCACAATGCTGGTTTCACTGATGAGGAAAGGGCCAAGTTCTCGACCCTCCTCGAGTCCGGATTTGTCGATTCTTGGAGACTTCTCAATCCGGAAGAGGTGAAATATTCATGGTGGTCCTATCGCTTCCATGCCCGTGAGAACAACGCAGGATGGAGACTCGACTATTTCCTTGTCTCTGATTCATTGAAGGACAGAATCCGCGGAGCAGAGATCCACAACGAGATCTTCGGTTCGGACCATTGTCCTGTCGAACTTGTGCTTGAATAGAACTATTTCTTTTTCAAGTTGTTATTCTCGATTTTGATGTCCTCCAGCCGGTACTGGTCAGGACATTCTTCTACGTCGATCGGGTTGCCTGCACATTCCATTTCACAGTTGCGCATCGTGATGTGTCTGCCGTAGGACATCGGTATGTCCTCTCTGCCCTGCAGGTCGAAGAACTGTGTCCATGGGTGCACATAGAAGAAGAATGTGGTGCTTCCTTTGACATTCTCCACCAGGATGTTCTCGTATTTCTGCGGCGTGTCGGGACGCATCTTGAGCTGCAGAACCCTGTGCGCTTCCTGCACGGTGCAGTCCCTCATGATGATGTTGTTCCCTCCGATGCATTCGCTTCCGAAAGTCAGCACGGAGTGACCATGGCCGAATGTGCAGTTCTCTATCAGGATGTTGGAATTGGTACCGTTGTCCGGGTCCTTGTCAGCCCAAGGACCTTTGCCTCCTTTGACCGCGATGAGGTCATCATTGTTCCTCATGTAGCATCCGGTGATGTGGACATTGCTGCATGCGTCGATGTCCACTGCATCCGAACTTGGCGCAGGGACCGGCTCCATCGGAGCTGTGATGCTGATGTCCTTTATCAGGACATGGTCGCATTTGTAGAAATGCGTTGTCCAGAAGCCGGGGTTCTCCAGTCTTGCTCCTTCTATTGACACGTTCGAGCAGGAGGCTGCATAGAAGAGCCTTGGCCTGAGTGCCTCAAGGTTCGTACAGGCTGGGTTGATGCTCCTCCTTGTCCAGAAATCTCTCCAGAACCGCAGTCCGTTGCCGTTGACCGTCCCTTTGCCGCTGAGGGTGAATCCATTGACATTGTAGACGTTGATCAGGGCGGCAAGGTATGGCTGCTGCCTGCCTTCTATGTGGACGGTGACTACTGAATATTCAGAAAGATCGTCGGATCCTTTCAATGTCGCTCCTTTGTCAAGGTGCAGATGGGTTCCTTGCTTGAAGAAGAGAGAACCGGACAGGAAGGTTCCTTCCGGAATGACAATCGTGCCGCCTCCGTTGTCTGCCGCCTGGTCGATCACTTTCTGGATTGCGGCTGTCTGAAGCAGCGTGCTGTCAGTCTTGACACCATATTCGGTGACGACATATTTCCTGGCTTCATTCCTTGATGTCTTCTCCGGACCGTTCCTGAACCACCGGTCGATCTTGCTCCCGTCCGGCCATTCCTGTCCGGACAATACCACCGACGAGATCAAAACTGTTACCAGTGTAGCTGCTGTTCTTTTCATATTCAATTATTGATCTTCACTGTAATCACAGGCATCCCCCTGATCACCATAATACTTCCAAAGTTAATCAATAATTGTCTGCTTTCCGAAATCTAATATTAGAAGCTGTTTTGAAATGATTAACTTTATTTTTCTTTAAGAATGACTAAATTTGTGCAGTTTTGCAATCACTTTGTCTTTGACAATCAAACAAACAGCATAAAATGGTAAAAGAACAACAGACTCTCTATGTGTCTCCTCAGGTGAAGGCCGTGGAAATCAAGGCTCAGGTAATCATCTGCCAGAGTGAAAATTACATCAATGACCTGAATCTGCTTGAAGATGATTCAGACAACTGGTCCTAAAGGAGGATATGGCAATGAAAAAATTCTTTCTTATCACCGCGGCGCTTGTTGCGCTTACAATGCTTGCTTCCTGCCAGAAGGAACAGCTGGAAGAAACTCCGGCATCCGCAAAGGGTGTCACTGAATTCACGGCTACGATAGAGCAGCCGACAAAGACGGTCATAGCCTCCAATGGTAAAATCACCTGGGTTGAAGGTGATGAAATCACCGTAACAGATGCAGCAGAGCCGGCAAACACCGCTGTCTATGTTGCCCAATCAAGTGGTGCCAGCACCAACTTATCACTCAAATCCGGGGAGACCGCAGTGACCACCGCGCCGTTCACTGCTTATTATGGTGAATATTTGCATCCGGTGTACAGTCCAACTGGTGCCAACTTCCCTCTTTCTGCTGAGTCGGAAACTACGAGTTTCCATTTCAGCAGCCTTTATGCCGTATTGAGGATCACTGCTACTTCTGACGTTGAAAAGACGATAAAAGAAGTCGAAATAACAAGCGGTGGCAGCCATTATAATTCCCTCGACTGCAGTGGAGAAAGTGTAATACTTTCAACTGAAGAGAAGGTATTCTTCATTGCTGTGGGAGCAACCAGTTTTGAAAGTCTCGGAATCACTTTCAAAACTGTAGACGATGAAGTTGCAACCAGGACAAGGAACAGTGGGCTGACACTGGAGAAAGGTGACCTTCTTCCTTTGAAGTTGTCCTTCACCGAGGGCGATTGGACACCTTCGTGCATTGCCGCCGGTACGATGATTACTATGGGAGATGGCGGCCGGAAGGCCGTGGAAGAACTGGAAATCGATGACGTGATCCGTACCGTCGACCATGAAACGGGTACAGTTTCCTCTGCACCGGTCTGCTTTATCTGGAAAACCGAAAATGTGTCGAATGCTTTCACTTTGACGTTCGAGGGCGGCGTAGAGGTTGATGTCATCGAAGAGCACGGTTTCTACGATCAGGAAGAACAGAAATACGCCTTTATTAATGCCAGCAATGCCAAGGACTTCATCGGACATCATTTCTACGATGCCGACAATGACCGCTGGCTTGAACTGAAGAGCTGCAAGCTGCTGAACAAGCGCGTCGATGCATACGCGATTGTCACGAGCAATCATCTCAATCATCTGTCCAACGGTATGCTTTCAATGTGTGACGGATCGCTGAAGGTACTTGCCAACATCTTTGAGTATGATTCACAGTTGAAGTTTGATGCAGACAAGAAGGCGGCTGACATAGCTGCCTATGGCCTCACTCCACTTGAAAAGATTCTTGAATATAAAGGATTCACCGAGGCAGACTATTATGCTTATAACCTTCAGTATCTGAATGTTGCAATCGGCAAGGGTCTGACTTCCTGGGACTATGTGAAAGCGCTCAGCGATTACTGCGAGGCTAACCAGATTTATTGAGTCCTGTTAACTCAGATTGACAGTTCGAGCCAGCGGGTCTCCTTCTCGTCGAGGAGGGAGGAGACTTCGCTGAAGCGGACGGTCACTCTTTGAAGTTCTGCGTGGTCGGTAATACCACCGTTCATAAGGCCCTCAAGCTCTGTCTTTTCTGCCTCAAGATCAGCAATCTCCTTCTCCAGCGCTTCCTTCTCCCTTTGCTCCTTGTAGCTCAGCTTCCTTGGAGCGTCCGGGTTCCTTGATGGCTGCTCTTTGGGAGAGAGAGAGGCCTTTGAGGCTTTCTCTTCTTCTCTGGCCTTGCTTTTCTTCTCGGCCTCAAGGTCTTTCATGTACTCCCTGTACTGACTGTAGCTGCCGACGAAATCCTTCACCTTGCCCTCGCCGCAGAAGATGAGCAGATGGTCTACGAGCCTGTCCAGGAAATGACGGTCATGGGACACGATGACAAGCGTGCCCTTGTACTCTTTCAGATATTCCTCGAGCACATTCAGGGTCACGATGTCCAGGTCGTTGGTCGGTTCGTCCAGAACAAGCAGGTTAGGCTGCTTCATCAGCACTGTCAGCAGATAGAGACGCCTCTTCTCGCCACCGGAAAGTTTGCTGATCCTTGTGTTCAGCATCTCGTGCGGGAACATGAACCTGTTCAGCAGGTGAGTGTCGTTTACTGTCTCAAGAACAGTCTGATTCTCGTCGAAGTGCATTCCTGTCTGGCGGTACAGACCGATCTCCAGCGATTCGCCTCTTTCGATGGAGCCTGACACCGTTCCGGTGTCGGACGGAGGCAGGCTGTCAAGCAGCAGATTGATGAAAGTGGTCTTGCCGATTCCGTTCCCGCCGACGATTCCGACCCGCTCGTATCTCTGGAACTTGTACGAAAAATCATTCAGCAGGCAACGGTCGCCATAACTGAAACCGAGGTCCTTGCAATCAATGATCTTGGTGCCGAGCCTTTTTGCCTGACCTATTTCTCCCAAATCAAGCTGATTGGTTCTGTAGACCTGCTCAGCCCTGTCCTTAAGCTCGTAGAATGCGTTCTTCCTGTATTTCGCCTTTCCTGACCGGGCGCAAGGGGAGGCGTGCATCCATTCCAGCTCACGGCGGAGGATGTTCCTGACCTTGTCTGTCTCGGCGTTGTAGTTGTCGATCCTTTCCTGCCTCTTCTCCAGATAGTTCTCGTAATTTCCCTTGTAGACATAGACGGCCCCGTGGTCCATCTCCATCACGATGTTGGCGACGCTGTCCAGGAAATACCTGTCATGGGTGACCATCAGCAGGGTGCATCTTGCGTGGGAGAGGTAGTTCTCGAGATATTCGATGGCATCGATGTCGAGATGGTTGGTCGGCTCGTCCATGATGTAGAAGTCTGCGTCTGAGGCCAGCATCACTACGATGGCGACCCTTTTCACTTCTCCACCGGACAGATTCTTCATCTTTCTGTCCCAGTCGCTCATTCCGAAGGATGTAAGCAACTGCCTGATGTGCAGTTCGTAGTCGGCAAGATGCTCGGGATCAAGATGCTCTGTCCATTTCCTGCTGTCTCTGACTATCTGCTCCCTGACAGTCGCCTCCGGGTCGAACTCATATTCCTGCTCCAGGAATGCGATCCTGATGTCTTTCAGGAACAGGATCCTTCCGCCGGAGTCGGAACTGTCCTTGCCTGCAAGGATGCGCAGCAGACTGGTCTTTCCGGTCCCGTTCGGTGCTATGAGGGCGATCTTGTCACCTTCGTTGATGTTGAAGCCGATGTGCTCGAAGAGAATCTTCGGGCCGTAGCTCTTCGAAATGTTTTCTATCTGGAGGTATGAAGGCATCTTCTAGAATATGCAAGGAAGGGCGGCAAGCTGGTAGTACAAGGTCTTTCCCAGGCGGTTGTGACCGTTGCCGTTAGGGTGGAGCTGGTCGGTCTTCTCGTTGGAGAAGTACTGGAGCTGCTCCTGGACCATCGGCTGAAGACCGCTGAGCGAGAATATGTCGATCACAGGAACCGCCCAGACATCACCTGCCTCCTTGATTGCGTCCACATAGTCGTCGATGAACAGACCGAGGAAGTTGGCATGCCTTTCGTCAGGCTGGATGTTCTGATCCGAGAAAGTGGAGAATCCTCGGTGCAGGGGAGTGAGGACTACGATCTGCTTGGTAGGGAACATCTTCTTGAGCTCTTCCAGAGCCACGTTGATGCGGCCTCTGAGCGTCCCCATGTCCTTGTTCAGAACCCTGTAGGAACGCGGTGCGGTGAACTTTTCGCAGCCCATTGCATATTCGGCATTGTCGGCCCTCAGCTCGTACCATTCGCCCAGCGGGGTGTTGGCCATGTAGTCGTTGGCTCCCATGAATATCATGATGGCGTCGAAATCATCACCGTGCTCCTCCTTGAGCTGGTTGGCCTGACGGACGACATCGTTCCACTGCATGCCGCTGACGCCGTAGACGTAAGGGCGGATGCCGAGCATTTCCTGGAGAACTCCCCAGTAGTGCATGTCCTTCTTTCCGGTCCAGTCATGCTTCTCCGGAACGCTTCCCGGGTCTGTTATCGAATCGCCCAGGAACGCCACGGTCTTTCCCTTCCACGGGTGGGTGAAGTCCTGTGCTGAAGTTGTGAACAAAGTGGCAGCGGCGAGAATGAGCGCCGCAAGGATTCTTCTGGCTGACATTTGTTGTATGCTATGAATTGGTCTGTCTTTTCATGAATCGTCCCGAGCCTCGATGGTCGGGGTCCGGGACGAAGTCCTTTGTGAGGTCGTTTTAAGAGAGCTGCGGTTATCTCTTGACCATCAGAGGAATGCTGGAGAAGCCTTCAGGTCTGTCATAAAGCTGGCATTCGCAGTCTCCAAGGTGCTTGACCTTGAAACCGTTGGCCTTGTACTCCTCATAATTGAAAGCGTTGAGTTCGTCGATGGCGATCTGGTGGAACTTGTCAAAGTCAGGCCACCATTCCCAGCCGCTTCCGAAGTTGTTGTAGAGGAAAGCGTCCGCACACTGTTTTCCGAGTTCAGGTGTGACATAGAATGCTCCCATAGCGAGAACATTCACTCCGTTTCCGGTTATTGCTCTGAATGCTGCAGGTACAGATTCTACGACTCCGGCGTGAACTCCCGGGCACTTGCTGGCGGCAATGTGGATGCCCATTCCTGTTCCGCAGAAGATGAGAGCGCGCTCGAATTCCTTCTCGGTGATCATGGCTCCGACTCTGAGACCGATCCTGTGGAACATGAGTTCCGTGTCGTTAGGGTCTGAATCAGCCTTGACTCCGATGTCGGTCACTGTCCAACCCTTCTTTTCAAGGTAAGCCTTGATCTCTTCTTTGAGAGGATAGCCTGCGAAATCCGCGGCCATGAGAATCTGCTTGTCAGCTACTGTCTTCATGATGTATCTTGTTTGTGGTTAAAGTCTGCATAAAGTTAGGCATATTTCTCATTACAATCAAATATTATTTTAAAAAATATTCCTTAACTTTCGGACTGGAAAAGCAAATCAAATACAGAACAAACAATATCCACGAATATGAACACTGCTTTCAGACGCCTTGCGGCACTCGCCGCCATCATCGGCTCATCCTTCACGCTGAACGCCCAGCTTCCTGTCGACTGGAATGTGGCGGAACTGTACAACAAAGTACCTCACGCTTCCGAGATTCCGAACATGTGTACTGCCGACGGAGTCAAGGCCGTCCGTCTGGACGGTCTGACCTACAAGGGAGAACCTGCTTCTTTCTTCGCCTACTATCAGGTCCCGGAAGGTGCTGATGCAGAGCATCCTGTGCCTGCTGTCGTACTTGTCCACGGCGGCGGTGGCTCCGCCTATGCGAACTGGGTGCAGGAATGGGTGAAACGAGGCTATGCGGCCATATCCATGGACACTACCGGAAAGATCCCGGCCCGCATCGAGAACGACCCTCTCGGACTTGGCTGGGCCAACTGGGCGATTCTTCCGGGCGGAGTCAACCTGAACTGGGGAGGCTACGAGCGCGCACTTCTTCCAATCGAGGACCAGTGGGCGTACCATGCTGTGACAGAAGTGGTTCTGGCACATAATTTCCTCCGCAGCCTGCCGGGCGTCGATGCAGAAAGAACCGGAATCACCGGCAATTCATGGGGCGGTTTCCTGACCATCCTCACCGGGGCTGTCGACAACCGTTTCAAGTTCGTCGCTCCTTTGTATGCATGTTCATTCTATGACCAGTTCAAGAACAATCTCAGCCTGCCTGGTGATGAAACATCAAGGAGGTGGCTCGAACTATGGGATCCTTCCCACTATCTGCCTGAGATCAAGGCTCCTTTGATGATGTACGGTGGAGCCGGTGACGTCTGCTTCGATTTCGGATGCCTTGAGAAATCATTCCTTACCGCTACCTGTCCTTTGTGGCGTGTCACTTTCCCTGCTGTCATCCACACTGACGGCGGTGCCCCTGAGGGCCGTCCGGCGGAAGTCTATGCATTCGCGGAACAGATCCTGAAGGGAGGGGACTGCATCCCTGCCGTGACCCTCGGGCAGTCCGGAAAGAAGAAACGCCTGGCAAAGTTCGACACAGACCTGAAGAAGGTCACGAGACTGGATTTCTTCTACACCACCGACAGGGCAGGGAAGTGGCAGGACCGTAAATGGCAGACTGTACAGTATGACCTTCTTTCCGACAAGAACCTGAGCAAGGCGGCGGCAAAGGGTGAAGTGTACATCCCTCTCCCGGAAGGAATCTATGACTGCTTTGTCAATGTCGTGACGGAAGACGGGCTTTCATCCTCGTCCCAGATGCGGGAAGTTGCTCCGAAGGAGAGAAGATGGAATATTAAAAAAAAAAAAGGCGGGACCGTAAGCCGGTTTCTGTTTTGTTCT
>JAKSJH010000066.1 GCA_024398315.1 Bacteroidales bacterium | reverse complement strand
GCCGAAACCGACCATTCCGCTCTCGCCGAGCTCGCGATGATCCTTGATGTGGAGAAGTCTGAAGCGGCCAGGATACTTCCTGAAGTACTCGACAGGGTACTGCTTGCCCATCACTGTCCAGTAAACGTCCATCTCGAAGAAGACGAGCTCAGGATCGGTGTTCTCGACCATGAAGTCGTAGATGACCTTGTCCTCAAGCATGTTGAACTCGTGGGAGTGGTTGTGGTAACCGAAAGCCATACCGTTCTCCTTGCACTTCTTGCCGATCTCATTGAAGTAATCGCAGTAAGTCTTGAGACCTGCAAGGGTTCCAGGAATACCGAAACCAGGGCAGACGATGTACTTGCAACCGGCAGCCTTGTGGCATGCGATAGCCTGGTCCCACCACTTCATGGCCTCGGTGAAGTCGGCGTGGGCAAGCTCTTCATCAGAAAGACCCCTCAGGATGTGGGTTGAGATGCAGGTGAGTCCTGCAGCATCGAGATCGGCCTTGAAGGCTTCTCCGTCAAGGCCGTAGAGCTTTCCGTCACCGTAGCTTGCAGGCTCCACACAAGTGTAACCCATGTCCGCAAGGCCCTGGAGAGCCTCCACGTGGTTCTGTGCATAGAGATCAGGATTGCCGATGACGTCCCTGATGCTGTAGAGCTGGACACCGATGTCTTTCTTGACTGCCTTGTCGGCAGAGCTGCATGATGTCAGTGCGACGATTCCTGCAGCGAGGATGAAGAATATCTTTTTCATTACTTGTTCATGACTTTGACACGGATGTTGCGGAACCATACATCGTTACCATGATCCTGGAAACCGATGTAACCTTCGTGGTTCTCACCACCGCAGTTGTTGAGAAGCTCGTAAGCGAGAGGCCACTTGTCCTGAGCGAACTTGGAAGCCTGGAGAAGGTCGTTCCACTGCTTGGTCCAGAGATGGTACTCAAGAACCTGCTCGTCGTTCTGGTAGTGGACGACTGTTCCCTGGTATACCATGATCTTGCACTTGTTCCACTCTCCGAAAGGATTCTGGTTCTGTGGCTTGGCAGGAATCATGTCGTAGAGGGAAGCGCTCTTGCGGTTTCCGTCGACACCGAGGAATGAATCAGGATGGTTGGCATTGTCAAGAACCTGATATTCAGGGCATGAGATGTAGATAGGCTCATAATTCTCTTCACCGTTCACACCCTTGGTCTTGGTCTCCTGGGCAAGATAGAAGATACCAGAGTTTCCACCCTCGGAGATCTTCCACTCGAGTTCCATGATGAAATCCTTGAACTTGTGGGCGAAGATGATGTCACCGCCTTCTCCGGTCTGGCCTTCACCGGTGTTGGAGCCGGAGAACTTGAGGCATCCGTCCTCGATGGTCCAGCGTGAAGGAATGGTGTCCTTGCCATAGCCGCGCCATCCGTTGAGGCTTGAACCGTCAAAGAGAATGTAGTAGCCTTCGGCGTCCTGAGGGACTGAACTGAGGTCGACCTGAGGCTTCTCGACTGAGATGTAGGCCGGGGCGCCTTCCTTGGCGATCTCGGTTTCAACCGTCTCTTCGCTGAGCCACTTGAGTTCTGCAGCAGGCTCGGCCTTCTTGCTGTTGTTCTTGCAGGAAGCCATGGAAACTACCATGGCTGCTCCTGCGAGAAAAAGAAAAGTCTTTTTCATTATCTGTATGAATATTAAAAATTAAATCTCTGGCATGTCAGGGAGTGAGTATCCTGCACGGTACTGGCGCTTGATGAGGCTGGCAGCGAACTCGCGTGCGTTGACAGGGTCGGTGTACTTGTTCTGGAAAGTAGGGTGACCGTCATGGATTGAGAATCCGTCCTTCTCGAGGATCTGGATGGAAGCGTCGGCAGGGATGTTGGTGAACTGCATGTTCGGACCGTCCCATTCGAGGGTCTGGTTGAGGGCCTGGAGTCTGACGGCGGCTACACCGAGGTCGATCATCTCTACGAATGGACCTGCCTCACTGAAGTCTGAAGCTGAAGGAACACGTACGTCTGCATCTTCCTTGCAGGCACGGATCCAGTCCTGCTGGTGGGATACGGTGATCTCGCGGCAGATGTGAGGGACCTCCGGCTTCCTGCCTGAAACGAGGAACGGTCTGTTGCCGTAGCAGCCTACGACCATGATGTCCTTGGTGCCGTAGAAGATGCTGCATCCACCGTCACTGTTGAGGTTGACGCCTGCAGGGAGTCCTTCAGGTCTTTCTGGCTTGAAGCCACCGTCGTACCAGCGGACCTCGACCTCAGGAAGAGCGAGCTTAGGCATGTTCTCTCTTGCAGGGAAGGTGAACTTGATCATCTCGGCGCTAGGGCAGCAGTCGGTGAGGACGTTGGTTGAGCTGGCCTCGACCTTGGTAGGGAAGCCGAGCTTCAGACCCTTGAACGGAACATGCATGATGTGGCATGCCATGTCACCGAGGGCGCCTGTACCGAAATCCCACCAGCCACGGAAGTTCCAAGGAGTGTAGATTGAGTTGTACTCACGCATAGGGGCAGGTCCGATGAAGGAGTCCCAGTTGAGTGTTGAAGGAATAGGCTCGACTGCGGTCGGCTTCTCAAGTCCCTGAGGCCAGATAGGACGGTCGGTGAAGCAGTCAACTCTTGTGACTTCGCCGATCTCACCGTTCCAGAGCCACTCGAGGGCCTGCCTTGTGCCAGGCATTGATGCACCCTGGTTACCCATCTGTGTGGCGACGCGGTTCTTCTTGGCGAGCTTGCTCATGAGTCTTGCTTCGTAGACTGTGAGGGTGAGAGGCTTCTCGACATAGACATGCTTTCCGGCTTCCATGGCGGCTGCTGCGATCACAGCGTGGGTGTGGTCTGCGGTTGCAACCATGACTGCGTCAGCCTGCTTGAAGATCTCGTCCTCGAACATGACGCGGTAGTCGTTGAACTTCTTTGCCTGTGGGTATTTGTTGAAGATATGGTCAGCGTACTTCCAGTCGGTGTCGCAGAGTCCGATGATGTTCTCGGTCTCCATCTCGGCGAGGTCGGCTGCTCCACGTCCGCCGATACCGACACCGACGATGTTGAGCTTGTCCGAAGGAGCGACCTTCTTTTTCTTTTCTTTCTTAGGGGTCTTCTCACCAGCGATGATGATGTTAGGAGCGACTGCCAGACCGGCGGCTACCGCTGTTCCCGTCTTGAGGAAAGAGCGTCTTGAAATTGAATTGCTCATAAATAGTTTGTTTTTTATGTGGATAATTGAATATATTCGTGGTTGAATGGAATGGATGGGGATGCGTCAGAAGACGTCCTGCTCGCCGGCAGGGGCGTCCTCATCCGCTGAAGGGGTGTGATATGGCACGTCCTTCAGAAGGTTCTCCTTCATGTAGCGGACGACTTCGTCCAGCCCCTCGATGAATTTGTCGAAATCTTCCTTGTAGAGGAAAATCTTGTGCTTGTCAAACGAGAAACTGCCGTCCATCTCGGTCCTGCGCTTGCTCTCCGTGATGGTCAGGAAATAGTCGCTGTTGTCCTTGGTGGTCTTGACATCGAAGAAATAGGTTCTCTTTCCGGCTCTTACAGGCTTGGAATAAACGTCTTCGGCATTGCGTCCGGAAAAGTTCCTCTGCTCGGGTTCATCCTTGTACATTTCGTTCAATAATTGATTAATCACAAATTTAATAAAATAACGGAAATTGTGTGCTATATTTGCATAAAATTTCCGAATTATGCTTAACAGAAGAATTCTCCGCATAAAGGCTTTCAAGGTACTCTACAGTTTCGCTGAAGATCCTTCCATGACTCTGGCCGAAGCGGAATCCCAGCTGGAAATCTCCTGTGAGGCCACAAGAAGCCTCTATCTTTTCATGATGTCACTCATCCCGGCGCTGACCGACGAGGCAGCCTCAAGGATCGAGGCCGCGCGCGGGAAGTTCAACCCTACGGAAGAGGAACTGAACCCGAACATGAAATTCGTTGAGAACACCCTTGCCGCCACCCTCCGCGAGGACCCTGATTTCGTCAAGGCCGTCTCGAAGAGAAAACTCAGCTGGGAACAGTACGATGCCTTTTTGAGAAACCTTTTCAATGCTGTTTCCTCAAAGGACTATTTTATTGATTACATGTCATCTGACGATCATGGCCTGAAGCAGGACATCAAGCTCTTCTCAAAGATTTTCGAAGAAGAACTTGTCGACAGCCAGGAACTGTCCGACATACTTGAAGACCTGTCCATATGGTGGAACGACGACCTTGCATATTCATTGACCTGCTGCTGTGACACCCTTAAGGCGATGGCGTCCGGCAAGGGTTGGGAGCTGCCTCCGCTCTACCGCAGCGAGATGGCCTCATCAGCATCTGTCGAAAGCGACAAGGCCTTCGTGACCAAGCTTCTCAGGACATCGTATCTCTGCTTTGACAAGTACGCTCCTCTCGTGGCTCAGAACACCCAGCAGTGGGAGAGCGACCGTCTCTTCACCACCGACCTCGCCCTTATCGTGATGGGTCTGGGCGAAGCCAAGGCCTTCCCGGCCATGCCGGTGAGAGTGACCATCAACGAATATGTCGAGATCTCCAAGTACTACAGCACCCCGAAGAGCCGTTCTTTCGTCAACGGCATGCTTGACCGTCTGATCAAGAAGCTTGTTGCGGACGGAGAAATCGTCAAGAATGAAATAATTTGCTAAATTTGTAAAAAAACCAACAGAAATGTTTATTCCATCAACAATCATCCTTCAGTCTTCAGCAGCTGCCCAGCAGCCTGGCACCGGTGCCGGCTCCGTCTGGGTCATGATCATCCTTATGTTCGTCATCATGTGGCTCTTCATGATCAGACCGCAGCGCAAGCAGCAGAAGGAACTTGAGAAATTCCGCAACGAACTCAAGAAGGGAGACAAGATCGTGACCGCCGGAGGCATCTACGGAACCGTCGACGAGGTCAAGGAAAAGACCCTCATGATCAAGGTCGGTGGCGATGTGCGCATCAAGGTGGACAAGAACTCCGTGGTCAGAGACTTCACTGAGGACGCTCCGGTGAACAACCAGCAGAACTACCAGAAGTAGTCATCCGCAGTCACCATGATCTGGGACAGGCTCAAGGGGCTTATTGCCGGATTGAACATAGCCGGGAGAGACATCATCGCATTGCTGGTGTCTCTCTTGCTTGCGTTCAGCATCTGGCTCATCCACAACCTGTCGCTCAGCTATTCTGCCACGATGAGCGTGCCTGTCGTGGCTGAATGCAACCTGGAGGGCCACTCCAACATATCATCCAATTCCAGCACGATTTCGGCACGTTGCAGGACTACCGGATTCATCCTTCTGAGGAACCGTCACCAGTCCAAGCGGGAAGCCGTGCACATCAAGTTCGCCTCCAAGGACATGGTCCACAAGGAAGGGGAGATATTTTGCATAAGTTCCGCCGAACTTGCCAGCTATGTCAGCGAACTGTTCGGCGACGACACACGCCTGGAAGCTTTCCTTTCCGAATCTGTCCAGTTCAGGTTCCCTGTGGAGAACAACAAGAAGGTTCCTGTCCAGCCAGTGGACATCATTACATTCAAGGACCAGTACATGGCCATGGGTCCTGTCCATCTCCAGCCGGATTCAGTGATCATCTACGGAGAGCCTTTCCAGCTTGAGAACATCGACAGGGTGCTCACCAGGACTATCGACCTGCCATCCCTCCACTCAAGCGCCCACGGTGTGGTCAAGCTCGAGCAGATCAACGGAATCAGGATGTCCGACACGGAGGTCAAGTACACGGTCGACGTCACCCGTTTCGTGGAGATTGAATCGAATGTCACCGTGCATGTCCGGAACGTGCCGGCAGGCAAGCGGGTGTCTGTCCTGCCTTCAGTGGCGAAAGTTGTCTACAGATGTGCTTTCCCTTTGTCAGCCGATCCTACGCAGGACGTTCAGTTCTACATAGACTACAAGGATTTCGAGATTTCAAAAGGTGGTAAATGCGTTCCTTATGCGGGGCGTTTGCCGGAAGGAGTCATCGACTACACTGTGTCTCCTGAAGTCTTTGATTGTGTGGAGGAAGGAAAGTTATGACAACTGTGGCTCTGACAGGCGGAATCGGCAGCGGAAAGTCAATGGTCTGCAGCATCCTCTCACGCAGGGGGATTCCGGTCTATGACTGCGATTCTGCCGCCAAGTCATTGTATTCCAGAGTTCCGGGCCTGATCGAACAGGTGGAGGACAGGCTTGGATGCCGTCTAAGGCTCCCTGACGGCGGACTTGACCGCAAGACACTTGCGTCCGTGATTTTCTCTTCACCAGAAAAACTCGCCGCACTTGAGTCCGTGATCCATCCGGCCGTGCTGGAGGACTACCTTGAATGGAACTCACTGCAGGACTCGATTCTGGCTGAAGGTGCTTTCGCTCCTGACACCTTCTACGGCAGCGGTCCGTTCGCGGTCATCGAATCGGCCATAATTCTCTCGAAACCCGATTTCATGGAGCATGTCTCCAAAGTTGTCCTTGTCGACGCTCCGTCCGACATCAGGACAGCCAGGGCCTGCCTGAGGGACGGCTCTACCCCCCGGGACGTTTCTGAAAGGATGAACGCCCAGCGGTTCGACTTGTCGAAGGTTGATTTCATCATCGACAATTCGGGCACGGCAGAGCAGCTCGAGAAGGCCGTGGAAGCCACATTCTCAAAATTGTCATTGTGATTTCCCGGTTATTCACTATCTTTAACTGAATATTGACAAACAAAGAAACAACGATATGAAGACAGATTTATCAAAGATCCTTTCGGTATCAGGCCAGCATGGCCTTTTCCTTTATCTCGCACAGGCCCGCAACGGAGCCGTAGTAGAGGCCCTCTCAGACAGGAAGAGGACCGTTGTCGACGCTAAAAGCCGCATCACAACTCTCGCGGACATAAGTATTTACACCTCCGAAGGTGAACTGAAGCTTCAGGAGGTCTTCCTCAAGCTCAAGGATGTTCTCGGTGACGCTGACGCTCCTTCCGCAAAGGCTGATCCGGCAGAACTCAAGTCACTTTTCCAGAAGGCTGTCCCTGAATATGACGACACCCGCTTCTATGTCTCCCACATGAAGAAAGTCGTAGAATGGTACAACGAAATCAAGAACTTCGCATCCTTCGATTTCGTTAATCCTGACGAAGAGGCCGGGGACGAGGACCAGCAGGAGGAAAACTAATCTGCATCAGGGGATGAAGACTCTTCAGGCAGTCACACTGGGCTGTTCCAAGAACAAGGTGGACACGGAACACATCCTGTCCCAGGTAACGGATTCGTACACGATCCTGCCTGAGGACTATGACGGACCGTGTGACGTCCTCATCCTCAATACATGCGGCTTCATCGGCGACGCCAAGGAAGAGTCCATCCAGGCTATCCTGGCCGCCGTTGAGAGGAAGAAAGCCGGTCTGGCTGGCCGCATCATAGTGTTCGGCTGTCTTTCGCAGAGGTATTTCTCCCAGCTTCCGGACCTTATCCCTGAGGTGGATTCCTGGCTCGGGGCCAGGGACATCAATCCTGTCGTGTCCGCTCTCGGATGCAGGCCTGTCCCGTCACCTTCACGGTTCATCGCGGAGAGTCTGCCTTATGCCTACCTGAAGATTTCGGAAGGCTGTGACAGGAGATGCTCCTACTGCGCCATTCCGTTCATCAGGGGCGCTCACAAGTCGGTTCCGATCGAGGACCTTGTCGAGGAAGCGTCACAGCTTGCCGCCAGGGGAGTCAGGGAACTGATACTCATCGCCCAGGACACGACCTTCTACGGACTGGACCTGTACCACCGCAGGGCCCTGGCCGAACTGATCCGCGAACTGTCCAGGATAGACGGAATCAGATGGATCAGGATTCATTATTCCTACCCGGCAGGTTTCCCGGACGATGTCCTTGATGAAATGGCGGACAACCCCAAGGTCTGCAAGTATCTGGACATACCTCTCCAGCACATTTCCGACAAGGTCCTTGACAAGATGCACCGTCAGGTTGACGGAACGTGGACCAGGGAACTGGTGCGGAGATTGCGCGAAAGGGTCCCGGGAGTCTCTCTGAGGACCACCATGATCGTAGGCCATCCGGGTGAGGGAAAGAAAGAGTTCGCCGAACTTCTGGATTTTGTCCGTGAGGCCCGGTTCGAGCGTCTCGGCGCGTTCACATATTCACAGGAAGAAGGTACTTTCGGAGCTGAAAACTACCGCGACAGAATCCCTGCTGCTGAAAAGCAGCGGAGGCTTTCGGATCTGATGGAACTTCAGCGGGAGATATCCCTTGAGTCCAACAGGGCAAGGGTGGGCTCCGAGGAAACCGTACTTGTTGACAGTTTCACCGATGGAATCCTTGTCTGCAGGAGCCAGTATGACAGCCCTGAGGTGGATGGCGAGATTCTTGTAAGGTATTCACCTGAAGCTTTCGGCGGCCTCGCTCCTGAGGATCTTTGCGGCTCTTTCATCAGGGTCGCGGTCACTGCTGCTGAGGACTACGACCTGCTTGCGGAATACATCGGGCCGGAAACCGATGACTTCAAGACAGACCAAACAAACCATAGATTATGAAAAAGGCTTGCAATAACTTTCTCGTGCTCTGGATGCTGGCCATGCTGGCTTCCTGCGCCCCTCAGGCATTCTATGTGTCCTCCCAGATGAGGGCTCCATCCCAGGCCGGCGTCAACCTTGCCGGCAAGTCAGTGGCTGTCGTCTATCAGACCGACGGATCTTCTGCGGACACGTTGTTCACGGCATGCTTCGCCAACGGTTTCGCCAACAAGCTGGAGGAGGACTACTTCGATTCAAGACAGGAAGTGGGCTTCTTCACTGTTCCTGCATCCGAGGGGGCGGACTATGCCTGCAAGGATTCCATGGTCAGTCTGGTGATGCAGACCGGCAAGGATGTCGTGTTCCTGATCGGAACACCCGTCTTCGGCGAACTTGAAGCCGACGACGCAGTCGCTGCCGGTGATGTGTTCAGAGCTTCTGTCAAAGTGCCTTTCTCAGCAGATCTGCATGCCTACGATTCGATGAACAGTGCAGACAAGGTCTTCGATTTCCGCGGGGAGAAGACGATCACCTCCACCTTCCTTCTGGACAAAGCATGTGACAGCAAGGAGGTTCTGGACTCAGCCTGGGTCTACATGGACACCGCCGCACAGAATGCGGGCGTCCAGGCCGCCGGTCATTTCTCACCTGTCTGGAAGGAGGAGAATTTCCTTGTCGTCTATTATGAACCTGCAAAGAACGCCTGGACCAAGGCGAGCGAATGTGCTTGGAAATTCGACTGGAAGGGCGCTGTGGAGAACTGGATGACTCTTCTGGACACAGGCAATGCTGAGAAGAAATCATGTCTGTGCTACAACATCGCCTTGGGATGTTTCATGCTGGGCCAGCCTGTACTTGCCTACGAGTGGCTTGACCAGTCCGATTCTGAGAAGCCGTTGAGCATTTCCAAAGGCCTGAGAAAACAGATTTTCGAATATTCAGGGATTCAATACAAGAAAGCTGATTCGAAATGATCCCTTCCGACTATGATGTGATAATCATCGGTGGGGGAATCACCGGAATGGGTACAGCCAGGGACTGTGCCCTTCGTGGTCTCAAGGTGCTTGTCGTTGAAAGGAATGACATCGCCACAGGTGCGACCGGCAGGAACCACGGACTGCTCCACAGCGGAGCCAGGTATGCGGTCAACGATTCCGAGTCGGCTTCCGAATGCATCAAGGAGAATCTGATCCTAAAGAAGATCGCACGGCACTGTGTGGATGACACCACAGGTCTTTTTCTTACTCTTCCTGGCGACGACCTGGGCTATCAGGCGACATTCGTTGAAGCGTGCAATAAAGCCGGAATCGACGCCTGCATCATTGATCCCAAGGAGGCTCTCGTCATGGAACCGAGCGCCAATCCTGCCATCACAGGCGCGGTGAAGGTGCCGGACGGTTCGGTGGATCCGTTCCGTCTCTGTGCATCCAACATGATCGACGCGAAGATCCACGGTGCCACCGTGCTGGTATATTCAGAAGTCAGAAGAATCATTGTCGAACAGGGTACGGTCAGGGGAATAGAAGTCCTGGACAAACGTACGGGCAGGGTCAGCTGCTGCTACGCTCCTGTGACAGTCAACGCCGCCGGAATATGGGGCCATCACATCGCTTCCCTGGCAGGTGTGGAGCTCACCATGTTCCCGGCCAAGGGCTCGCTGCTTGTCTATGCCCACAGGGTCAACTCCGTTGTCCTGAACAGGTGCCGCAAACCGGCGAATGCCGACATCCTGGTCCCGGGGGATACTGTGTGCGTTATTGGAACCACTTCCACCAGAGTGCCTTACGAAGAATGTGACAACATCTCCGTGACACCTGACGAGGTCGAGCTTCTGATGAGGGAAGGAGCCCTTCTGGCCCCTTGCCTCGAGCATACAAGATTGCTGCGCGCCTATGCCGGCGTACGACCTCTTGTCTCGGCTGACAATGATCCTTCAGGAAGGAACATCAGCCGCGGAATAGTCTGCATAGACCACTCCGTGAGGGACGGCCTGGACGGTTTCGTGACCATCACGGGAGGAAAGCTGATGACATACCGCCTGATGGCGGAAAAGGCCGCCGACGAAGTCTGCAGGAAGCTGGGCAGGACGAATCTTGTCTGCACCACAGCCGTGACCCCGCTGCCGGGCTCCACCGGAGGCGGACTTCTTGAAGTGGCCGGAAAGATCTGGTCCGTCCCGAGCACAGTCCAGAAGGCCGTTGTCGGAAGGGTCGGGGACAGAGCATCCAACATCCAGATGGACGATGCCTATCAGGGAAGCCTTGTGTGTGAATGTGAGGAAGTTCCTGTGTCAGAGGTGGATGCGGCTATAGCGACACAGAATGTGACCGGTCTTGTGGACCTTCGCAGAAGGACAAGGGTAGGTATGGGAACATGCCAGGGAGAACTCTGCGCCTGCAGGGCTGCCGGACGAATGGCCAAGGCCCACGGCTGTGCGGCGAAAGCCAGGAATGACCTGAGGTCTTTCCTTGACGAAAGGTGGAAGGGAATGAGTCCCGTGGCCTGGGGGGACACTCTCAGGGAGAGCGCCTACACCGGTTGGGTTTATTCGGAAGTACTTGGAATTAATGAAGATTGAGTCCCTATGAGATTTGACACCATAATAGTCGGCGGAGGTCTTTCCTCCCTTGTCTGCGGCATCAGGCTTCAGAAATCGGGGAAGAAATGCCTGATTGTCTCCTCGGGACAGAATGCGCTTTATTTCTCGTCTGGTTCGTTCGGACTTCTTGGACGTCTTCCTGACGGTTCTGCTGTGACTGAACCGATGGAGGCGATGGCTTGTCTTCCGGAGTCACACCCATATTCAAAGATAGGGAAGGAAAAAATCTCTGAATATGCCGCCGCCGTTGTCCCGTTCTTCGCTGAGGCCGGAATAGGACTGAACGCCCTGCCAGACCTGTGCCACAATCATTTCAGGCTCACACCTTCCGGGTCCTTGAAACCATCATGGCTGTCTTTCTCGAACACTGCGG
>JAKSJH010000065.1 GCA_024398315.1 Bacteroidales bacterium | reverse complement strand
GCCAGGCTTTCGCTGACCGGATCACCATCGATGAATATAAGAGAACCGCCCGTCCGAAGGTCGTCCTGACCTGGGCCCCTCAGCCGAAGGCTCTGCCTCAGGCAGTGCCTAACTCCTTCGCCGAGTGGATGAACGCCGCTGATGTGGACTTCGTCATCACCCAGCCGGAAGGCTACGAACTCGACCCGAAGTTCGTCGGCAACGCAAAGGTCGAATATGACCAGATGAAGGCCCTGGAAGGCGCCGATTTCGTCTACGCCAAGAACTGGAGCTGCCCGGGAGTGACCCGTCCGGAGGACTACGGCAAGATCCTGAACTACGACATGGGCTGGACGGTCGACGCCGCCCACATGGCTGTGACCAACAACGCTCATTTCATGCACTGCCTGCCGGTCAGAAGGAACATGATCGTCAGCGACGAGGTCATCGACTCTCCTGAGAGTCTCGTGATCCCTGAGGCTGCCAACCGCGAGATTTCCGCCCAGGTTGTCATGAAGAGAATGCTGGAGGGCCTGAAATGACCCGCCGGAAACTGAACATAGTGAAGGTCGGCGGGGCTGTCGTGGAGAACGAAGAGTCCCTTCAGAGCCTTCTCAAGTCTTTTTCCGGACTCAAGGGACTTAAGATCCTGTCCCACGGAGGCGGAAAGATCGCCACGAAGATTGCCGCATCCCTGGGCGTCGAATCAAAGATGATAGACGGCAGGAGAGTGACCAACGCTGAGATGCTTAAAGTGGTGACCATGGTCTATGCCGGTCTTGTCAACAAGACTGTCGTGGCCCGTCTCCAGGCCCTGGGAGTCAATGCCCTTGGTCTCACAGGAGCTGACATGAACATCATCCGCAGCGTACGTCGTCCGGCGCAGCCGGTCGATTTCGGTTTCGTCGGGGATGTCAAGGAAGTCGACACAAAGGCCCTTTCGAAACTGATTGATGCCGGTGCTGTCCCTGTGCTCGCTCCGCTGACCCACGACAAGGAAGGGTCCATGCTGAACACGAACGGCGACACCATCGCCTCATCCGTGGCCCAGGCCCTTTCCAATGAATATGAAATTACGCTTACTTTTGTTTCGGACACTCCTGGGGTGATGAAGGATCTCAGTGACCCTGATAGTCTTATCCCAACTATCACCAAGGCTGATTTCGCTCCTCTGGTCGAGGATGGGACCATCTCCGAGGGCATGATTCCGAAACTGCAGAACGCCTTCGACGCCATAGAGTCCGGAGTGAGCAGAGTCGTCATCACTTCAGTGAAAGATCTCGAAGGAGGAACAACAATAACAGCTTAGTAACAGATGAACATCGACACGACAGGACTTCTCGAGGCTCTCGTACGCATCCCTTCCTTCAGCAGAGAGGAGGGTGCAGCAGCAGACTTCCTTGAAGAATGGATGAAGAATGCCGGATTCTCCCCGAGGAGGGTCGGGCACAATCTCTGGGTCGAGTCCTGCCCTGCCGACGGAAGGCCGACAATCCTTCTGAACGCCCACATCGACACGGTACGTCCTGCCTCAGGCTATACCAGGGACCCTTTCACTCCGTGCATCGAGGACGGGAGGCTCTACGGTCTGGGAACCAATGACGACGGAGGCTCGCTCGTGGCCCTTCTGGAGACATATTCAAGACTCATCTCCAAGCCTCAGCCGTACAGGCTGGTCTTCTCTGCCACTGCGGAGGAGGAGGTCAGCGGCAGGGGAGGACTGGATCTCCTGTTGCCCGAGATCGGCAGGGTCGACTTCGGAGTCATAGGTGAGCCTACAGGAATGAATATGGCCGTAGCGGAGAAAGGTCTCATGGTCCTTGACTGCACTGCTCACGGCAAGAGCGGTCATGCCGCCAGGAATGAAGGCGTAAATGCCATCTACGAGGCTCTGGAGTCGATAGACTGGTTCCGCAATCACAGCTTCGAAAGGGAAAGCGACTACCTGGGCCCCGTCAAGATGACCGTCACACAGATAAATGCCGGCACTCAGCACAATGTGGTCCCGGACAAGTGCACGTTCGTGGTGGATGTCCGTCCCAACGGAATGTACACCAACCCGGAACTGCTCTCATTGATAAAGGCTTCCGTGCCGTGCGAAGTCAAGGAACGTTCCACCAGGATAGGTTCCTCTCATCTTCCGTCGGACCATCCGGCCGTGGCCCGCGGACTGGCTCTCGGACTTGAACCTTTCGGCTCGCCGACCACCAGCAACCAGGCCCTGTGCGGCTTCCCGACCCTGAAAATCGGTCCGGGGGATTCCGCAAGGTCGCATTCGGCTGATGAATATATCTGCCTGGACGAGATCGCCTCAGGCGTTGAAATCTATTGCAAACTGCTCGACGGACTGGAACTCTAGTCTGTGGAAAAAACGAATATCAGGATGAAACTTTGGGACAAAGGCTTCAAGGAAGATGAAAGGATAGATGAATTCACGGTGGGAAACGACCGTGTCCTTGATCTTCAGCTCGCTCAGTACGACATAATGGGAACAATCGCTCACATCACCATGCTCGAAAGCGTGGGTCTCCTTCCGAAAGAGGATCTGGACATCCTACTCCCGGAACTGAAGGCTCTCTACGCTGAGGCTGAGGCAGGCCGTTTCGTGATCGAGGACGGAATCGAAGACGTCCACTCGCAGGTCGAACTCATGCTCACCAGGAAACTGGGCGACGTTGGCAAGAAGGTCCACACCGGACGTTCCCGCAACGACCAGGTCCTCGTCGATCTGAAGCTCTTCGCCCGCGCCAGGATCGAGAAGACTGTCCGCAAGGTCGAGTCTCTCTTCCACACTCTCCAGGAGGCCAGCGAGAAGTACAAGAATGTCCTGATCCCTGGCTACACCCATCTGCAGGTCGCCATGCCGTCTTCTTTCGGACTCTGGTTCGGAGCTTATGCTGAGAGTCTGATCGACGATCTGTCCATGATGAAGGCCGCGTGGGAAGTCGTCAACCAGAATCCTCTCGGATCCGCCGCCGGCTATGGCTCGTCGGCACCTCTGAACAGGACCATGACCACTGAACTTCTCGGTTTCGATGACCTTGACTACAACTCGGTCTATGCCCAGATGACCCGCGGAAAGATGGAGAGGGCCGTTGCGTTCGCATATTCATCAATCGCTGAGACTGTCGGAAGACTGGCGATGGACGGCTGCATGTTCTCGAGCCAGAACTTCGGCTTCATCCATCTCCCTGATGCCCTGACCACCGGCTCCAGCATCATGCCGCACAAGAAGAATCCGGATGTGTTCGAGCTTGTCCGCGCCCACTGCAACAAGATCCAGGGCGTGCCTGGCTCCATCCGCTACATCTGCGGCAACCTTCCGTCAGGTTATTTCCGCGACATGCAGATCCTCAAGGAAGTGTTCTTCCCGATATTCAAGGAAATGGACGACTGCCTTGACATCGTTGAATATGCCGTCAAGGGGATGGAGGTCATGGATAACATGATGGATGACCCGAAATACAAGCTTGCATTCAGCGTCGAGGAGGTCAACCATCTGGTTGAGGAAGGGGTTCCGTTCAGGGATGCCTACCGTCAGGTGGCGGATTCCATCCGTCAGGGCACCTTCGAGTACCACGGGACGTTGAACCACACCCATGAGGGCTCTCTGGGAAATCTCTGCAACGACAGGATCGCCGCCAAGATGGAAAGGGTCCTTGCCGGTTTCGGTTTCGGCTCCGTCAGCGCCGCCGTAGAGGCTCTGGTGAGGTAGTCCTTCGGCAAGCGTAAAATCTCTTTACGACCATAGTAAAGTTTCTTTACGCTTTTTAAGTATATCGAATTTGTAAATCCCTGTAAATCATTTGATTGATGCATCTGGTACGCTGGATGCATCTTTTCGTGCCGGAACAGTCCGCATTTTTGGAACCGACATGAGAAACCTATATTGCAGAATACTGCTGGCGATGCTGCTTACGGGCAGTATTTCCTGTGCTGATGCTTCGGCGCAGGAGAGGAATGCAGCTGTCATGACCCTGCACGACTGTATGGAGTATGCGGTGAGCAACTCCACTAGAATGAGAATTCAGGCAGCTGACCGCAGTGATGAGCAGTGGCAGCGGCGGCAGGCGGTCATGAGCGCATTCACTCCAAGTCTCTCAGCTTCAACCAGTGCCTATAACCAGTTCGGACGTAACCTCGATCCGGAAACCAACACCTACCAGACCGTCACATCTTTCCATAACGGCTACAGTGTCAGTGCGGGAATCACTTTGTTCAATGGGTTCCAGGCAGTCAACAATCTCAAGATGGCCTCCACTTCCGTCAAACTTGGATTGAGCAAGGAACAGCAGGAAAGAGATCAGATCTGTCTGGCTACGATGGAGGCTTTCGCCAATGTGCTGTATTACTCAGAGATGGAGAAGGTTGTCGCTGAGCAGGTGGAAACCGCCAGAACGGTGCGCGACCGTGCGGTCCGTCAGGAGGAACTTGGTGTCAAAGGTCATGCGGAAGTCGTTCAGATGGAATCGGAACTGGCTCAGAAGGAGTATCTTCTGATCTCCACCACCAATGAGAAGGATAATGCGATGCTGACTCTGAAGGATGTGATCTACTGGCCTGCCGATGAGGAACTGATCATCGATACGACTGTCAGGGAGCCTCTCTGCTCAAGTGTTGAAACGGACGCCCTGGAGGAGAATGCCAGAGAAATCCTGCCTTCGGCGCAGATCGCTTCGTTCAATGTCAGGAATGCTGATCTGGGTCTGAGAAGCGCGAGGGGAGCATATTCACCCTCCTTGAACCTTTACGGGGGGTGGTCTACTTCCTTCTACACCTACCCGGACCGCTCCGGCTATGTAACCGTCCCCTTCAGATCGCAATTCAAGAACAACGGTGGCGAATACATCCAGCTTTCGCTCAGCGTACCCGTCTATGACCAGTTCCGCCGCCGTACTGAACTGAAGCGCAGGAAGAATGCGCTGGCCCGGGCCGAGGCTGAATATGACCAGACCATGCGTGACATAGGAAATGAGGTGCGCCGTGCTGTGAACGACCGTGACGGAGCCAGTGCCGCCTTCCGTCAGGCTTCAGTGCTGGCGGACGTGCAGCAGGAGGCTTTCCGTCTGAGCGCCAGACAGTTCGAGACAGGTCTGATCTCTGCCATAGAGTACCAGACAGCATCGCAGACCTACCTCAATGCCATGGCGGAGAAGATGAACTCCCTGCTCAAGCTCAACATCAAGGATGCCGTGGTCCGTTATTACAACGGCGAATCTTACATCAATCAGTAAACAGAGACAATGGACAGGATAATAGAAAAGAAGACAGGCTGGAGGGCCTTGTTCACAAAGAAAGCCCTTCCGTGGTGGCTTTGCGCCATGTTCGTGGCTTTCATGATCTTCATGTTGCTGAGACCAGGACATAGCATGCTGCGGGTTGATGGCGACAGTATCTCCATCAGCGAGGTTAAATCAGGCGAATTCAATGACTACATCCGCCTGAACGGTACTGTGCAGCCCCTTGTGACCGTCCAGATCAGTCCCATCGAGGGTGGAGTGGTCGATGCCATATTCATTGAAGAAGGCTCCCAGGTAAGAAAAGGAGAGGAAATCCTCCATCTGTCCAATGACAACCTCGACCTTCAGATCCTTAATTCCGAGGCGGAACTGGCCGAGAAGGAGAACATCCTGCGCAACACCCAGATCCAGATGGAACAGGACAGACTGAATGTGAAGCAGTCGAAGGCTGATTACCAGTTGAATGTCAAGCGTCTCAGGCGCACCTACGAGCAGCAGAAGGCTCTTTATGACGAAAACCTCATTGCGCGTGAGGACTATCTCAAAGCCAAGGAGGACTACGACCTTGCAATGGACAAACTTCAGATCATCCTTGACAAGGAGGTGCAGGACAGCCTCTTCCGCTCGACCCAGGTGGAGAGGATGCGTGAGAGTCTGGAGAACATGCAGGTGAACATGGGCATGATCCGCAAGCGGAAGGACAACCTTACCATCAAGGCCCCCATCGACGGTCAGCTCGGCATCCTTGATGCCGTGCTGGGTGAGAACATCGGCGCCGGAACGAAGATCGGTCAGATCAGCGACATGAGCTCATATAAGATAGAGGCACAGATCGACGAGCACTACATTGACCGGGTTGTCCCGGGTCTGTCAGCGACGTTCGAGCGTCAGGGGATGACTTTCAGCGCTTCGCTCAGAAAGGTCTATCCCGAGGTCCGTGACGGAAAGTTCAAGGCTGACTTCAAATTCATGGGAGATTTGCCTGAGAACATCCGCAACGGCCAGACTTACTATCTGAACCTGCAGCTTGGATCGCCGGAGAAGGCCGTGCTTGTCTCCAAAGGAAACTTCTATCAGCATAACGGAGGCAAGTGGATCTATGTGCTCAGCAAGGACGGGAGCAGGGCTGAAAAGCGCGAGATCCGTCTGGGACGCCAGAATCCTCAGGACTATGAGGTCCTTGAGGGACTTCAGCCTGGAGAGAAGGTGGTTGTCTCCGGCTATGAGAACTTCGGCGATAACGATGTGCTGGTTCTTAAATGAATGTTAAGGAGATGAAGAGTTTTTTGCGATATCTGAAAAGGAATCCCTACTATTCGGTAATCAATATCCTCGGTCTATCCGTGGCTCTCATGTTCGTCATCACAATCGGTGACTACACATGGAGGCAATTGAGTACGGACTGCTATCATCATGATTCTGACAGGATCTACCTTCTGGGAGATGATGAACGGTTCTTCAGCTGGCCTGACGTTGCAGGACAAATCGCTGAAATGCTTCCCGACATCGAATGCAGCTGTTCGTTTGTCAGTACATCAGGAAACATATTCTCTGATGTCGAAGAGAACAGAATCTATGGAGAATCTTCAATCCTCCTTGTCGATCCTTCCTTCACTGAAATGTTCGACTTTCCTTTCGTTAAAGGTATTCCTGAAGATGCGCTCTCGTCCCCTGATAGATGTATTATCACGGAAAGTACTGCTGATCAATTGTTTCCGGGGGTAGATCCGATTGGAAGAGCTATCCGTTTGGAGGGGATGCGTCCCGTTGAGGTGAATGACGGAGGACCTGACCCCTATGATAAGAATCTGCTTTATACAGTGAGTGCCGTAATCAAGGATTTAGACAGGACTGTTCTGCCGTGTGCCACCAAGGTGATCATCAGCATCCAGAGATATCCACAGGTCCTCGGAGTCAGAATGAGCAAGCATTTTCTCATCACGACACAGTCCGGTAATTGCCGGACATTCTTCCGGATCAGAGAGGGAGCCGACACTGAAGAAGTAGCCCATGCTGTCGGAGAATATTTCAAGGAACATGTGCCAGCTCTTGCAACGATAGGAAAGAATGATTTCAGGGCAAGGCTCACTCCGCTTAGAAAAGTGATGCTGGCTCCACAGAATGATCATGGTGGTCTGGAAAGGGGAGACCGCAGGTTGATGCTCATGCTTCTTCTGTCCATATTCGCCATCCTGATCTTTGCTGTGACCAATTATGTCAATCTGACCGTTGCTGCCATGGGCATGAGGGCGAAGGAGATCGCAACCGGAAGATTGTTGGGAATGTCCCGTATCTCAGCTTCCTGCAAACTTGTACTGGAGAGCATTCTGATGGTGTTTGTGGCCTTTCTTATCGGTCTTTGTCTGTCGTTCGCGTTCCAGGACTGGTTTGCGGCTCTGTTCCGAGGACGGATATCTCTCCAGAAGGATGTTTCGGTCGGGTCCGTCGCAATCTGCGTCGCTTTCATCGTGATAACCGGCCTGCTGGCCGGACTCATCCCGGGGATACAGATTAATTCCATCAATCCCGTAGCGGTGGTCAAAGGCAGTTTCCGCTACAAGTACAAGAAAGTGTTCAGCCGTGTTTTCATTATTGTCCAGACTGTCGCTTCGGTAGTCATGCTGACACTTTCCATTGTAGTCACTCTTCAGATAAAGGGTCTGGTCAATGCCCCATTGGGTGTCAACAGCGAGGACCTTGTTCTGGTCGTTCCTTATTCTTACGACGATCATCTTGTCAGGGATGTTCTGGAAAAACTGCCTTGCGTGGAGAGAACCGGTACTTTTTCACAGACTTGTCCTCTTGGATTCATTCTGGTGCAGGAGATGATTTACAATTTGGACAAAAGAGACAACAGACTATATACGTCGATCATGGATCGGGATGCGTTCGATATATTCGGCCTGAAACTGCTCCGTGATGATGGCTCCAGTGGGAAGAAGGTGTATTTCACTGAGACGTTCATGAAAAACATGGATGCAGACTTCGATGCTTCAGTAATTGAATATGATGGGGGACAAACAGAGTTGGTGTCCGGAGTCGTCGGGGACTTCCATATGGGATCCATCCTGAAAGATGTCGTTCCTGCCAGAATCACTGTGGCGGAAAATGCGGAGTCTGTCAAGGAAATCATTCCAAGCACTCTTAATTTCATAGTGAAGACTGACGGCTCCAAAGAGGCGTTCACGTCAATTCAGAATGCAGTGAACGAGGCTCTTGGCAATAATTATCCGCCGCCAATGGTCGTGGATATTGAGGCCAGTGTCAGAGACTATTACAAGGAACAACGCAACACCATGCACATTATCTATATGTTCACAGGAATCGCTGTGCTTCTTTCAATTCTGGGTTTCATCGGTCTTTCCGTTTTCTTCATCCGTCAGTGGCGTAGTGAGATTGCCGTAAGGAGAGTGTTCGGGGGCAGGACCGGTCAGGTGGTCGTGCATGTCCTTGTAAGATTCTGTACTCCTCTTCTGATCTCTTTCGTGTTCGCTGTCCCTCTGGCTTTCTGGGTTGCAAAACTCTGGCTGTCAGGTTTCAGCTGGCGCATTCAGCTCAGCCCTTGGATATTCATCGCTGCATGTGCGTCATCGCTCCTGGTAGCGGTCCTGTCGATATTGTTCCAGACAATCAGCGCTGTGGACAGAAACCCTTCCGAAGCAATCAAGTCCGAATGATGTAATACTGATAAAAACATTGATAAGATGAAAAGCTATTTCAGGTTTCTATGGAAACATAAATCCTTGACGCTGATCCAGATCCTGGGAGTCAGCCTGGGCCTGTCCTTCGCCATCCCGGCTGTCAGTCTCCTGGTCAAGCTGTGGCAGATGGATCACGACAATCCGGAGTACAGGAACATCTATGGCGTCTGTACCGCACAGACGATGAGCTTTGCTTCCGAGGACGACTATCTGGTCGACACCTATCCGGAAGTTGAGGATGCTGTGATGTTCATGACATCCAAGTCTCATAAGACGAATGATGTAATCAACAAGGATGTCCGTCTGACAGCAAGGACGATGTACTGCAATCCGGACATTACCGGCTTCTTCCCGCTTGAAATGATTGCCGGTTCGATCGAGTCACTGGCACTGGACAACAGAATCATCCTCTCAAAGGAGTTCGCCGCAAATCTTTCCGAGAACGACCTCATGGGCAGTGTCCTGACCGTGAACGACAAGGAATATGTCGTGGGAGGAATCTATGATTCGTTTGACAGTCAGAAGATTCCGTTTGCGGACATCATCCTGGGTCTGAACCAGCATTTCGACAGGATGAAGGAAATCTTTTCCTACACATTCGTCCGTCTGAAGGATGGAACGGATGGGGAGAAGTTTGAAGAGAAACTCCGGAGCAATGAAACTGAAAGATTCGCCTCGAATCTGAACACGAACGTGGCCAATGTGGACATCAGACTGGTACGCTATGACAGGATGTCCACGAACGGGCATTTCTATTGCCTGACATCGCTGCCTTCCACACTGGCGGTGCTGCTGGTGTCGGCATTGATTCTTCTTTTCCTGATGGCCATCTTCAATTTCACCAATCTCAGCATCTCCATGTCCACCAGGAGGTCCAGGGAAATGGCGACCAGACAGCTGCTCGGTTCTACGAAATCGGACATCTGGAAGCAGGTGTTTCATGAGAACATAGTGTTCACGGCTGTCTGTTTCATAGCAGGAATGCTGCTGGCCTTTGCCATGAGTGCGCCCCTGGAATACCTGTATTCTTTGGCCGATGAATACTCGTCTCTCAGTTCGATAGCTTTCTCTCCTGCAGCTCTGGTCTCATATGCCCTGCTTATCGTTGTGGTCGGTGTCCTGACTGGAATCGCACCGGCCAGGTCGATAACACGCTTCAGCGCCCTGGATGTTGTCAAGGGCGAATTCAGAGCGAAAGAGAAGAGTTTCCTGAGCAAGGCCCTGATTGTCTTCCATGGGGTTCTGACAGTTGCGATTGTGTTCCTGACATTGGTCGAGATGGCTCAGGTCAGACATAATTCGAGGATCGATTTCGGATGCGACATCGATGATGTCTGTTTCGTTTCCCTGATTGACCTCACTGATGCTGAGAAAGAATATGTCTTCCAGACTCTCTCCAATAAACCTTATGTGTCTTCAATGGGATATTCCGGATGTCTCCCCGGAAACTTCATAACAGGGATGAAGTTCGGAGACGATGTCTATGATATCCTGGACTGCGACCAGGGTGCGTTCGATGCCTTCGGTTTCAGGGTGAAAGAGGATCTTGCCTCACGGGGAAAGTCAACTTTGTGGTTGTCTGAATCATTGAAGGAAAGACTCGCCGGAAGGGATCTTACCGGAAACGAAATGAGCGGCGTCGGGGCTGATGTGGTTGGAGGGACAGTTGAAACGGTTCTTATGAATTCACGCAGAATGCTTTATCCTACTGTATATCCTGTTGTGGTAGTCGAAGCTGTCAGTTCTCCATCGGGAAAGAATTTTCTGGTACTGAAGACGACAGGGGATCACAAGGAAGTCTCCGAGGACATTTCAAAGACGGTGACCTCTGCATTGTATGACAATTCCGGAACAGTGAAAAACACCGTGTGCGACTATGTCCGTGATAACTTCTACAGGGAAAATTTCTGGCACGTCGAATCTATCTTGAAACTGATGAAGGTCTATGCCCTCTTCATGCTGATCCTGTCCTTGCTCGGCATCCTGGGCATCAGTACATACAACATGCAGGTCAGACGTCATGACATGGCCGTCCGCAAAGTGTTCGGGTCTTCGACTAAGGCGGAGGTGCTCAGGAATGTCCGCTCCTATTCCATCCTGATGCTGATTGCCAATGCCATCGGACTTCCGGCAGGATTCAAGCTTGCTCCATTGCTGAACAGCAACCTCGTCTCCAAGGTGGCCATCTCCCCGTGGATGTTCGTCGTGACCTTCCTCTTCACCATGCTGGCCGTCATCTGCGTATGTCTGGTACAGTCCTGGTACACTGCGTCCGCCAATCCGGTCGATTCCATCAAATCAGAATAATACAAAAACAAATATCAATCATGATCAAAGTATCAAACCTCAGCAAGGTCTTCAGGACCGAAGAAATCGAGACAACAGCTCTCAATGGTGTATCATTCGAAATCAAGGACGGCGAGTTCGTGGCCATCATGGGCCCTTCAGGATGCGGTAAGTCAACCCTTCTGAACATCCTCGGCCTTCTCGACAATCCTACCGAAGGATCTTACCAGTTCGGGG
>JAKSJH010000064.1 GCA_024398315.1 Bacteroidales bacterium | reverse complement strand
CAGTTTGAGGGCTTCCTTCTTCGCCTCCTTTTCGCTGCGGCCGGCGATGAATGCAGGAATCATCACATTCTCAAGTGCATTGAATTCAGGAAGAAGATGGTGGAACTGGAAAACAAATCCGATCTTCCTGTTCCTGAAAGCGGACAGTTCATTGCTGGAAAGGCTCAGGACATCAGTTCCGTCAATGAGAAGCCTTCCGCTGTCCGGAGTGGAAAGCGTACCGAGAATCTGCAGGAACGTCGATTTACCTGCTCCAGAAGCGCCCATGATGGACACAACCTCAGATTCGTTCACCTCCAGATCTATCCCTTTGAGGACTTCCAGGTCCCCGAAACTCTTCCTTATGGATTCTGCTTTTATGATCATATTCAGATAGTGTAATTGAAGGTACGTCCACCTTTAGGAAGTATCCGTTCCCTCTTTCAAAAGTCAAAGATAGAAAAATATTTCTCGAAATATTTGTTAATATTAAAAAAAGGCGTAACTTTGCAGTCCTTTCAAACGAGAACGTCTCGAAAGAGAGTTCAACTTGGACGGCCTGAGGGGAAAACCCGAAGGAATACTACTCGGGGTGTGGCGCAGTTGGCTAGCGCATCTGGTTTGGGACCAGAGGGTCCAGTGTTCGAGTCACTGTACCCCGACAAAAAAGGACGGCTTTTCAGTCGTCCTTTTTTCATTTCTTGCCCTGCCCCATCAACCATCCGACTATCCGCCACATTACCATCCAGGTATAATGGACATTTTCGGTTGGTGAAACCCTGTATAACAATTTGATACATTGATGCTTATATCTACTTTTATGGAAGTCGTTTCATAAAAGTTTTGATATGGGGAAAATAAGGAGGCGAAATCATTGTCCAAAATGTGGTTCTCTGAATGTGATAAAATGGGGTGTCAGAGCTGGCCATCAGCGATATAAATGCAAGGATTGTCAAAGTCTGTTCACTCCAACGCGTCCCGATGTGTCGGCGAATAATCGCTTCGTATGGTTCCGAAAATGGATATCCGGGAAGCAACGTATCGAAGACATCGCGGCAGAAAGCGGATACAGCTCAAGGCAGCTAAGACGCTGGTTTGATGAATATCTGTCCCGGCCTCCGGAGTGGAAAATACAGCATCGAAAAGCATATCATGTGTTGATTGACGGCACCTGGTTCAGCGAGAGCCATTGCCTTGTCGTCTATAGGGATGCGAACTCAAAGTCAACGATATATTACCGTTTCGCTGAAGACGAGAACGAATATGAAATCATCAAGGATCTTCAGGCGTTCAAAGCCATGAGGTTGCGCATATCCAGTTTTACGACCGACGGCGGAGACGATATTATAAGAGCCATTAAATATGTGTACCCATATACTACCAGACAGCGCTGCGTGGTACATATTGAGCGGGAATGTCTTGCCTGGCTCACGCAGCATCCCAAGTCTTCGGCTGGCATATTATTGAGACGGCTAGTCTGCCAAATCAGCCATATCAAGACCAATAACGACAAGCTGTATTGGATAAAAGAACTGAACAAGTGGCACGAAGACTACGAGGAGTTCATCAAGCAGAAGACGGTCAACAAGGAAACAGGAGAACAGACATATACTCACGACAACGTAAGACGGGCATATATCCATCTTCACAGGGCAATCCCCAACATGTTCAAATACATCGATGAACCTGATGTCCCCAACAATACAAACAGCCTAGAGTCATTCTTTGGGCACTTGAAGGACAATCTAAGAATACATCGCGGACTATCTCCGGAACACCAGGACAACTTCATCAAATGGTATCTGTACTTCGCAGATGAGAAGAAAAAGAAAGACAGGTGACGCAGCCTCGCATTACGCGGCTCGGCTGCTACAGTTCGCCGCTGCGGTGGGCTCTGTGGAATGGCCCTCCTCGCGGCGGCTGTCACCAACCACTTTTGTCACTATCGCCAACCATTTATGTCCACAGAGATCCACGAATCACATGGGTCCCAAACATGTGTCTGGTCGACCTCTCATTATTGAGTTTCACCATTCATTGACGTCCCGGCCACGCAGAGGGCCCTGTTTGTGGCCGGCACCTATTCCTCGATAATACATCAGGATCCCGTCAAGGGGATGATTTCAACCGCCAACGCCCTTGAATCGTATAGCCAAAAGGACGTCGAGGAGTGGAAAAGGCCGATTCGCTCCTGAAGGGGAACCGGAAAGGCCATCGAGGAGTGGAAAAGGGCGATTCACTCCTGAAGGGGACCGGAAAGGCCGGCGAGGATTGGAAAGGGGCTTTAATGCTACGGGACGAGTGTGGGGAATCAAACGCGTTCAGGAGATTGCGGGGGCAGATCGCAATGACGCGGGCGGAGAGAGGGGCGGCATGACGCAGGATCACAGCAATGGATCAATGGGGGTCCGTATCGGGGCGATATTCGAGGATGTCGGCCGGGGTGCAGTCAAGTATGCGGCAAATGGCATCGAGGGTGCTGATTCGAAGCGCCCTTACCTTGCCTGTCTTCAGTATGGACATGTTCGACAATGTTATGCCCACCTGGTCTGAAAGCTCACTCAACGTCATCTTCCGTTTTGCAAGCATGACATCAAGATTAATGATAATCATCGCACTCCCTATACCATGAATTCCTGATCCTCCTTCATCTGGCGGCCGAGGGCGAATATTTCCGCAAAAATGAAGATCAACAGTGACAACGCAAAAGGAAGGATTGAAGGCCAGACGGTCTGCACCTCATAGCCGACGGGTGCCGGAGGCAAGGCACAACCTTCAGACGGAGACTGATGGAGAATAGTGGACAACAGACCCCTGACATGATGATTGAACACAACCTGTGAAAGGAATTTTGTGATAAACGCTGTTGAGAGAAGGATTCCCATCCATCTCAACAGTTTCACATTCCCTTTGGAGAAGACATCGCCTTTCGCAACCCTGAGGACAAACAGGATGAACAGGACCACTGCAGCTGTGAGCAAAATGGTAATCCAGCTTATCCAGACATAAAGCCCGGCCCTGTTCAGGACTAGAGGTTCAAAGACACGCGTAACGGTATTATTGATGTGATCATGGTGGGTCGAATAGTGTCCGAACGACTGTTTTCCTGCGCCAGGATCAAAGAGATAGCTTTCGTCATGATGTGCGGACGGACCAAATGAATGCTTCACCGACTTTGACAATGTGGGATTGTCCACGGTTCCGGTAATCTTATCAGTCTCCACCCTTGAATACGAACCGAGCACCAGCACAGACAGCATCAGCACTGTCAGAACTTTGATTATACTTGAATGTTTTTTCATGAGATATAACGATAGTGATCTTTGGCAAAGATATGCTCATTTTTTTTGATATCCAAATAGTATTTATTGTTTTTTAATAAATTTTGATTAAAACTCGTTTAAATCAAACCATCAAGAGGTACACTCTTCGGGGAACGGTTTGAGGGGCAGAAGGTATGAGGGTCAGAAATACAGGAGCGGAAGCATTGAAATCAATGCTTCCGCTCTCTTGGTGGTGCGCGAGATGAGAGTCGAACTCACACGTCACAATTGACACTAGCTCCTGAAACTAGCGCGTCTACCATTTCGCCACCCGCGCATTAGTGGATTGCAAAGTTACAAATAAGTATCGAATATGCAAGCAGGAGTCCGAAACTCTTGCCTGCATATTCATTATTAAGGGAGAAATCATCTGCCATATTGCGCAAACGCCTTGGTGATCGCCGACTTCTTTGACGAGTACGCTGAAGTCAAGGCGGTCTTGAGAGAGGCGGCATCGCAGACATTGCGGTTAAGCACGGAGCATATGTCTGCACGGGTGATGCCCTCCTCAACGAGGAGATCGAATATCTCAGGACTGAACCAGAGCGAGCCGTAGCCCATGGTCACTCCATAGCGCTGCTTGTAGAGGCTGCGCTCCATGAAGAAAGCCCACATCTCCCCCACTTCGCAGTAGCCCGCATTGTCGGAGTTGCCGGTGCCATAGCAGGAGCCGGTGATGAGGAACGATTCGATGACGTACCTTGCGTACTTGCCCCAATAATCGGTACCGACCTTCTGGAAATGGGATGCATGAGCGAGTTCGTGCACCGTGGAGGAGTAGATCGCCGCATAGTTATCCTTCTTGTTCTTCGTCCCTATGGTTATGTCCGGTGCGAAGACCCTGACGAGAGCCTTGTAAAGATCCAGATAGTTTCCCACAAGCTTTGCATCGAGAATGGCGCCGTGATGCATCATCATGGTGCATGAAGGATTCATTGATGCGAGTATCCAGAAACGCAGATTGGAAGCCGGTACAGATATACCTTCCCGCTGGCACATCTCATAATAGTCGTAGGCGGAGTTGTTGACCACGCATCTGCGGAACAGGGCGTCATCGGAATCCTCCTCGACATTGTAGTCCATGCCCTCCGGCATTCCCTTGCCCAGTGCTGACAGAGATGCCGGGACGAGAATCAGGTTCAGGCCGATGGAGAATCCTTTCTTGTTCTCGAAGCAGAGACGATAATGCGGCTTGGCAGAAAATCCGGAGCTGAAAGAATAAGACCCGTTGGCATCAGTGTAGGCGGAAGACACTTTGACGAAAGTGTTCGCCATGACCTTCACACCGGAGACACCGACCTTCCTGCCGGAGCTCAGGGAGCGGTCCGTGATCGTGATCCTGCCAGAAGGGCGGACCTTGGACCTTGTACCGGGAGAGATCATGTCTGAGTTGCCGGTAAGTTCGTAGGCCTTGCACTCGACAGCATCCCAGTCGATTACGTCCTCCGTCCTGGTCTGAGCGCCACTGTCCGGTACATAGCATTCGTCAAGGACTTCATGTCGGATCCCTTCAGGGAACTCGAAGTCCGGAGGGACCACGGTGTACTGCCATGTTATGCTTTCCTCCGGAAGCGACGGGTCATGCCAGTAATCCCCGTCCTTGATGATTCTCCGGTCAAGCGGATGGTCGAGCAGGTCAAGGCCGAGGGAGGCCAGAGTCTCGAACTGAACGGCGTCTTCAGGAAGGAAGCGGACATAGATGCAGTTGGCACTGAGGTTCGGGGATGCTTTCGTCATGCCCAGCGCATCCATCGATGCCTCGATGTTCTCCATTGAATAAGGATTCTGAAGGGTTTCTCCAAGGACCATCTCCCCGTGTCCCAGGATTTCCTCCTCCTGCGGTGCGACCGGTTCCATGTCTGACATGGAACCTTCTTCTGCGCTGCACGAAGCCAGCACCAGCAACGGAAGCAGCGATTTGACTAACCATTTCATTGTTTTCATAGTTTTGAACATTTTGTAACGGCAAAGGTACAGACCGCTATCCGTGGAAGGAAAGATTCCACGGATAATGTTAAAAAAAGGCCCTGGAATGAATTCCCGGGCCCATATTCATCAATAACAGTCAGTCAGAAACTAGAAATAAACGACGTTCTGCTGCTCCTTGGCTGACATCAAGGAATTCGCAAGGCGGCTGACTCCGAAACGGAAAAGGTCCCTGCCTGTCCATGAATCTCCCAGGACAGACTTCACGATCATGTAGTAGCAGACGGCATCCTTGGCAGAGGATATTCCTCCCGCAGCCTTGAAGCCGACCTTGCGGCCGGTCATCTTGTAATAGGCCTTTATGCTCTCGCACATCACATAGGCGGCGACAGGAGTGGCGTTGACGCTGACCTTGCCCGTGGAGGTCTTGATGAAGTCAGCACCCTCTTCCATGGCCAGGAAAGAAGCCTCGGCAATCTTCTCGGGAGAGATGAGAAGCCCCGTTTCAAGGATCACCTTGAGCGTGATGGTACGTCCGGCCTTCACGCCCGCTTTGTCCACGGCCTCGCGTACAGCACGGATCTCACGTCTGGCTCCTTCCTCGTCACCGGCAAGGAACGCGTTAAGGGCCAGCACGATGTCAATCTCGTCAGCACCGTTCTCCACTGCCAGTTCAGCCTCGCGCACCTTCACGTCAAGGAAGGTCTGGGAGGCCGGAAAACCGCCGGAGACGCAGGTGACTCCGACGCCGGGGGCGACCAGATTCTCACGGATCAGCGAAGCGTAGTTAGGGAACACGCAGATGGATGCCGGAAGCGGATAATCAGGGAACTTGCTCTTGAAAGAGTTGACCTTGCTGACCAGTTTCAGCACCGACGCCGGCGTGTCCTCGGCACGAAGGGTTGTCAGGTCCATCAAGGACATGCAGTGCACCAGCACATCATCGCTGACAGCGTTGTCCAGATTGGCCGCTATCACGTCAAGGCTGGCATTTATCTTTCCTATCTCAGGAGTGTATGAATATGTGTTCATCATGATTATCTATCCCTTTATCTGTATCTTGAACCCTTCCTCTGCAAGAGGCCGGACCAGTTCTTCCATCTGCTGGACGGTGAACTTCTCCAGGTCTGCGGCCGGTGTCTCGCGGTCAATGGTATAAATCATCAGTTCCCTCGGACGGACGGTACGGACAATGTCCATCCAGGCGCCCAGGACTTCCGGTGAAGAAGAATCGAAATCCGGACTGCGGAGGAACATTGTCTGAAGGACGAAGTTCCCCTCGAACTTCTTCATCGCATCAACGACATCATCGACGTGATAGGTTCCTTGAGGCATGTTGATCTTTGCAGCCAGTTCATCGGTCGGCGCGTCAAGCTTCAAGATTGGATTGTCAACCCTGAGCAAGGCTTCGCGAACATCCTCCCGGCCTATTCTCGTGGCATTGGTGAGGACTGACACCTTGGCTGAAGGGAAATAACTGTCTCTGAGCGAAAGAGCCACATCCACCATCTCAGCGAAACAAGGGTTCAGGGTAGGCTCGCCGTCACCCGAGAAGGTAATCGAATCGATTGCGGTACCATTGTCCCTGCACTCCATGAGCCTGGCCTCCAAAGCCCGCTCAAGGTCGTACGGGACAGGCAGGGCCTCGTTCGTACGGCCGTCACGGTTCCATCCGCATTCACAGTAGATGCAGTCGAAGTTGCACAGTTTCCCTTCCCTCGGCAGCAGATTTATGCCAAGCGAAGCACCGAGCCTCCTCGAGAATATCGGGCCGAAAACAAGTTCCTCTCTGATCATTTCTTTCTGTTCCTGATGTGACGGGCCTTCTTCTGGCCCTGTACCGGAAGCCAAGGTTCGTCATCGATGATTTTTATTCCGTCAGGTCCGATTATCTTGCTGGCAGGCACCTTGTCCGGTTCCTTCACACCGCCGGCAGGCAGCAGTGCCTTATGTTCCGACGGCCCGGCGTGAAGCGTGTCCTTCACGTCGGAAGAGTCGGAAAGCATCCTCAAGGAATCGGCGAAGACCATCCTAGGGCCGAAGAACATGGTGTCCTCAAGGACCGGCACAGGATAGTAGACACCTCCCTCATTGAGCGCGACCTCGATTCTGTCTGTCATGGAAGGTACCATGAACAAGTCCTCGTAGAGAGGCAGTCCGGAAGCGAAGGAATTCGCCAGCGCAGCGATGGAATCCCTTCTGTGGGCCAGACGTTCCTCCCTTTCATAGGCCTTCCTGTAGTTGCCGGCCTCTTTCTGAAGTTCAGAAGTCACCTTAGCCACAAGGCCTGCGAACCTCTCGGGATCGTTCAGCATCTCCCCGACAGTCGCCAGGTAGTCCTGATAGGTGTAACCGTATTTTTCGAATATGGGCCTGTAGAGCCATGTGGTGTCCGCCCTGTTCCGGCGCTCCGGAGAAACAGACACCCACTGGTCCGCGATGAACATCTCACGGTAGATCTTCTCCATCCTGGAAGGAGGAATGACCTTCCCACGGTCCGACGAAGAGCATGATGCCAGCGTCAGGACCGCCATCAGGACGGCTGCTGTCGATGAGATGAACCGGCCAGCCATCAGGACCTATCTTAAAGTTGCACCGAACTCATTCTGGAAAACGGACATCAGCTTGCCCATTATCCTCTCCACATCGGCGTCCACAAGGGTCTTCTCAAGATCCTGGAGGACAAAGCCAAGTGCATACTGCTTCTTGCCCTGAGGGATCTTCTCGCCCCTGTAGACATCGAACAGAGTCACCTGCCTGATGAGTTTCTTTCCAGCCTTGAAAGCGCTCTTGTAGAGGTCTGAATATGCCACATTCTCATCAAGGAGAAGGGCCAGGTCCCTGCGGACCTCAGGGAACTTAGGAAGTTCCTTGAAAGCCACCTTGTTGCGCTTGACGAGCATGAACAGAGTGTTCCAGTTGATCTCAGCCACATAGACAGGCTGCTTGACATCGAAGCGGCGGGCGAGGGCAGGAGCAACTGTACCGAGCACTGCAAGCGGCAGATGCTGTCCAGGAAGGGAGTATTCGACACCTTCTGCGAATATGTCGGACGGAGCCGGCTTGGCTTCAAGCTGATTGATGTCAGCGCCGAAGCGTCTGAGGAGAAGGTCCACGTAGCCCTTGAGCTCGAAGTAGGATGTCTTCTGGGACGGATGGTTCCAGGACTTCTGGGAAGAACCTGTAACCGCAAGGGCGAATGCCGGATGCTCTGAATATGAAGCCAGGGTCTTTCCATCCTGCTCAGGGTCACGGCTGTAGACAGAGCCATATTCAAAGATCTTCATTGAAGAGATCTGGCGGTTGACGTTGTAGGCGACTACTTCCAGAGCATTGAAGATTAGATTCTGCCTCATCACGTTTAGGTCGGAGCTCAGAGGGTTGACGATCTCGGCGCAGCGCTCCTCCGGGAACGAAGTCAGTCCCTTGTAGTAGGCCTTCTTCGTGAGGGAATTGTTCATCACCTCCACGAATCCGTTGGCGGCCAGGAAGTTGGAGATTCCGTTGCGGATGGCCTCAGGTTCAGGAGAAGGTGTGGCGTTGACGCTCATCTTCATGTGCTGAGGGAGGTCTATGTTGTTGTAGCCGTAGATTCGGAGTATTTCCTCGACGACGTCGCATTCTCTGGTGACATCTATCATGTAGGTAGGTGCGGCGACCTTAGCTCCACCCTCCCTCTTCTCGACGAACTCGTAGGTGAGTGCGGTGAGGATGTTCTCGATGGTGTCATGACCGACCTTCTTTCCGATAAAAGCCTCGATGCGGTCATAATCAAGGTCGATGACCTTCTTTGCGACCGGCTCTGGAAGATATTCCTGGACAGTGCCTTCAATATGTCCGCCTGCGGTCTCGATGATGAGCAGGGCGGCTCGCTTGAGGGCCTGGACACAGATTGAAGGATCGGCTCCCCTCTCGAAACGGAAGGAGGCATCGGTCTGCAGAGTATGCCTCTTTGAAGTCTTCCTGACAGCGCCAGGATTGAAGCATGCGCTCTCGACGAACACGTCGACGGTCTTGTCCGTCACGCCGGAGTCGATACCGCCGAACACGCCGGCGATGCACATCGGTCCGTCGGCATTGGCGATCACGATGTCCTCTGCGGAAAGTTTCCTCTCCATCTCGTCGAGAGTCACTATCTTCTCCCCTTCCGCAGCTCTCCTGACAATCACCTTTCCGCCGGAAATCATGCCTGCGTCGAAGGTGTGGAGCGGCTGTCCATATTCAAAGAGGATGAAGTTGGAGACATCGACCACGTTGTTTATAGGCTTGAGTCCGATGGACATGAGCTTCTTCTGGAGCCATTCCGGAGAAGGTGCCACCTTGACGCCACGGATGGTCACACCAGTGTAGCGGCATGCAGCAGCCGGGTCCTGGACTTCCACAGGGATACCGGCGCCCTCACCGTCCTTCCACGCATCAACGCAAGGATAGTTGAAGGTGCAAGGCACACCATGGGTCTTCATCCAGGCGTAAAGGTCACGGGCCACTCCCAGGTGGGAGGCGGCGTCAACCCTGTTGGCCGTGATTTCATATTCAATGACAGCCTCTGTCTTGAGACCGAGATAGTCCTTGGCCGGAGTGCCCACCTTGGCGTCCGCCTCCAGGACCTTGATTCCCGAATGGTCGTTCCCGATTCCGAGTTCGTCTTCGGCGCAGATCATTCCGAACGACTCCACGCCGCGGATCTTCGACTTCTTGATCTTGAAGTCTCCCGGCAGGACGGTGCCGATGCGGGCGAAGAGCACCTTCTGACCCGCCGCGACGTTAGGGGCGCCGCAGACAACGGTCACAGGAGCGCCTGTACCGTCGTCGACAGTCGTGATGTGGAGATGGTCCGAGTCCGGATGGGCTTCGCACGTGAGAACCTCGGCAACCACGACTCCTGCGAGTCCGCCGGGGATTTCTTCCTGTTCCTCCACTCCGTCCACTTCAATGCCGATGTCAGTCATGGCCTCAGCGATCTGTACCGGGGTGAGGTCTGATTCAAGATAGTCCTTGAGCCAATTGTAAGAGAGTTTCATATCTTTCTGTCTTTATTTTTCTATATCCTGTCTTGAGAAAAGTGAGTTGACGAACTCCTTCCTGTCAAAAACCTTGAGGTCATCTATTCCTTCTCCGATTCCGATGAACTTGACCGGAACCTTGAGCTGGTCGACTATTCCGATGACGACTCCGCCCTTCGCCGTACCGTCAAGCTTGGTGACTGCGAGGGAGGTGATGTCAGTGGCCCTGGAGAACTCCCTGGCCTGCTGGTAGGCGTTCTGGCCGGTTGATGCGTCAAGCACAAGAAGAACCTCGTGAGGGGCGTCAGGAATAACCTTGCGCATGACATTGCGGATCTTCGTGAGCTCGTTCATCAGGTCGATCCTGTTGTGAAGCCTCCCGGCGGTGTCTATCAGCACCACGTCCGCTTCCTTGGCGACTGCTGACTTGACAGTGTCAAAAGCCACTGAAGCCGGGTCCGCACCCATCCCCTGCTTGACGATGTCCACTCCTGAACGGTCGGCCCAGATCTGAAGCTGGTCAACAGCGGCGGCCCTGAACGTGTCAGCGGCACCGATCATCACTTTCTTTCCTTGAGCCTTGTACCTTGCGGCAAGCTTTCCGATGGTCGTGGTCTTGCCGACGCCATTGACACCGACGACCATTACGACCAGCGGCTTGTGCGAGAAGTCAAGAGGTTCTTCAGAAGACGGAGCAGTCTCCACATCCATCAGAGAGCCTATCTCTTCACGAAGCATCCCGACAAGTTCATCAAACGACATGTACTTGTCCCTTTCGACCCTTTCCTCAAGGCTGTCCACAATCTTGAGCGTCGTGTCCACTCCCATGTCAGATGCGACGAGAGCCTCTTCAATGGCATCCAGAACAGAATCATCCACCCTGGACTTTCCAACCACGGCCCTCGAAAGCCTCTGGAAAAAGCTTTCCTTTGTCTTCTTTACTCCTTTATCGAACAGTCCCATTACGAATATGGTTTACAACTTACAAATATACCAAAATTACCCCTCAACTGCAAGTCCATCGGGACAGACACAAGAAAAGACGCAGCCGGTGTCCCGGTTGCGTCCTTCTCGAATTCAAATCCGTCGATTACTTCTTGCCTGCGAAGAAGTCCTTGGCCTTGTCAGCCTCGACGAGCTGCTCTGTGAACACATATGCGCCCGTCTTTGGAGACTTGTCCATACGGATGCACTTTACCATGCTCTTGGTGGCCGCCTTGGCGGCGAATGTAGCGACTGCTTTCTTTGCCATAACTCAAACTG
>JAKSJH010000063.1 GCA_024398315.1 Bacteroidales bacterium | reverse complement strand
TATTTGATTGTTAAACTTTATTTAATAACGTCCGGAGTTTTACCGGACACTCATGACCTATCACATTAAAATACTAACAAAAAATGAAAAGTTACATTTCTTCAGCCATTGTCATAGCTTTGGCATTAGCATGTTTCTCTTGTTCAAAAGAGACTGTCGAGGACAATTTTGTATCGATGGATCAAGTTCTTACTCTTTCTAAGACAATTTCGACAGAAATCATGACAAAAGCAGGCACTGCAAAACCTGTCTCGGTAAACTTGAAGGCCACTTACAGTATTCCGGAAGACGAAGTGCTGTCTTTTACAATCACATCTGACAGTGAAGATGTTGATGTTTACTATATCGACCAGGAGCTGCGCACTGCACTTGAAAATGAATTTGGTGACAGATATACTAATCTAGGAGAAATTGAAGCTATTCTATCTTCTGGAACGACACCGGCATCAATAGACCTTGGAGAATGTATTCACGGATGCAATAAAAACATGGAAAAAGGCAATGGTAGAGGAGCTTGTAAATTTCAATGCTGGAGCGATTACATCATTGAGAAAGTCAAGGATCTATTTGATAGTTTTAAAAGGCCAAGCAACGAGTAGTCAAGACAAGCTATATACAATAAGTGATGTCTATCTTGTTCATCTCTACATCATGAGTGCACATAATAGGCATCATTTTATCGTTTGAATCCATGTGGAACAAATACTTCAGATTCTTAATTACTACAACCTTCTTCCTTTTATTATTGGCATCATTTCTTTCTTGTTCAAAAGTAGATACTAATAATCCGGCATCATATTTAGGTAAAAAGATAATCATCCCATCAGAATTAAAATCCATGATGGGGACAGAAACCACATTGCTAGTATACTACGATTTCAAAGAATGCATGTCCTGTAAATCTAAGGAATTACCATTTTGGAACGACTTTCTTTGTGCATTCTTCAGCGAATCTTGTAATAGGGAAACAAACAGGAACAGGATTGTTTTTGCAGTGAACACTCCACCCAACGAGACATTATCAGGTATTTTTACTATCTTGCAGGAAGAATGCAGTTTCAGTATTTATTTATACATGGATGACTCATTAAGAAAAATGCTACCGCTGCCCGCAGAAAGCCAGTACCAATGTTTTCTGTTGGACAAGAAGCGTAGGGTCAAGCTTATCGGGAAACCGATTTTCAATTCATCACTGTTTGACAAATATCTTTCATTCATCTTTGAGTCATGACATTTCCGTCTCGTCGTTCCTCTTTGATTGCCCTGCTGGTCTTGGCGATATCTTCTCAATCATGTTCTCCCCTATTCTCACAATTGGAGTCCTGGGTGTATGGTCAGGGATACGCCAGAAGCACCAGACTCACCTTGTCCAAATCCCTGGAGATGGTCGATTCGACAAGGGACAGGCACATCATGATTGTACCGATGGTTCACATTGGTTCAGCGGAAGACTATGAGAAAATAGCGTATTTCCTCGATGGACTTAAAGCGAACGGATATGTAACGTTCACCGAAGGAATTACATGGCCTTCATCATTAACGGATTCAACCGCGATTGACACCCTGATGAGAAAATACAGAAGAGCCCTTGGATATAGCGTTAATCCATATCTGTCAGATCGATCTTCAAAACACAACGGTTGGACTTTTCAAAATTCGGAACTTTTGCATCAGAACACAGACAGAGACATTGATACTGATATTCCAGTCGATGAATTTGTAAGACAGTATGAATTAAAATACGGCCCTATCGTTCTTGATGATTATGATTTCTATTGTCCGTTATATGGGAATGATCAATACAAAAGGAAGCGAGAGAAAGGATTTAATCAGAAATTCAATTCAATTGTTTGCGACTACAGGAACACTGTCCTTTGGAACCATATTGTCAACGACGGTTATGACAAGATAGCCATAGTCTACGGAGGAGCTCATACTAGAATGTTGAAATACTATCTACAGAAAGAGGGTTTCCAGACGAAATACCCGCGTAGGAAGGAACAGCACTAGAGAAAGCCGCAGGCTTTGGGAAGGGGCCGGCGAAGCCGACGTTCCCAGAGGGTACAGGCCTTGACAAGACCTCGAACCATAATAACCAAGAAGAGTGATGCCGTCTCCCGGTACCACTCTTCCTGCATATTCAGCTGAAACCTATCAGTCGGCTGTCACGAAGCTCTCAAGGATGCCCTTGACCTTCTTCGGGTCGACGTTGCCGAAGACCTTGCCGTCGATGGTCATGACAGGTGCAAGACCGCAGGCACCGACGCAGCGGAGGCAGTCAAGAGAGAAGACTCCGTCAGGAGTGGTCTCACCGACCTCGATGCCGAGGACCTTCTTGACCTCATCCAGAACCTTCTCAGAGCCGCGCACATAGCACGCTGTTCCAAGGCATATTGAAATAGGATGCTTGCCCTTCGGCTTCTCGGTGAAGAAAGCATAGAAGCTGACAACACCGTTCACGCGGGTGGCAGGGATGCCGAGATTCTTGGCGACGATCACCTGGACTTCCTGAGGCAGGTAGCCGAGGGTGTTCTGGGTCTCGTGAAGGATGTTGATGAGCTCTCCAGCGTCATTGTTGTGCTTCTCGCAGATCTCTTTGATCTTAGCAACTGCGGCACATGATATCTTGTTGTTCTCCATGACTTTTAATCTGCTTTGTTGAAATAGTTGGTGTGAAGAAGATGATGAGCCTTCTCAGAGAGCGGCTTGCCGAGGAACTCTTCGTAGAGCTGCTTGATGTAAGGGTTCTCGTGGGACTTGCGCAGAGGCTTGTTCATGTCCTCGACGTAAACGGCCTTCTGACGGGCGTTGAGGATCTCGACGTTGCCATGGTGCAGAGGCTGTCCGCCACCACCGATGCAACCGCCAGGGCAGGCCATGATCTCGATTGCATGGAACTGGCTCTTGCCGGACCTGATGTCCTCGAGCATGCGGCGTGCATTGCCGAGTCCATGTGCGATACCGACCTTGAGGGTGAAGCCGTCAAGGTCGATGTCTGCCTGACGGATGCCTTCGAGACCTCTGACAGCAGTGAAGTCGACCTTCTCGAGAGTCTTGCCGGTGTAGACCTCATAGGCGGTACGCAATGCGGCCTCCATGACACCACCGGTAGCGCCGAAGATGACGCTGGCTCCGGTTGATGCTCCGAGAGGGGCGTCGAAATCGCTGTCCTCGAAAGAAGCGAGGTCCATGTTGGCCTCCTTGATGAGAGCAGCAAGTTCGCGTGTGGAGATGGAGTAATCGACATCAGGGTTGCCGTTGACCTTGAACTCGTCACGACCGCACTCGTACTTCTTGGCGAGGCAAGGCATGACTGAGACAACGACAAGCTTCTCTCTAGGAATGCCCATCTTCTCAGCCCAGTAGGTCTTGGCGATCGAACCGAACATCTGCTGAGGAGAACGAGCGGTTGAAGGGATGTCAAGCATGTCAGGGAACTGATGCTCGAAGAAATTGACCCATGCAGGGCAGCATGAAGTGAGAATAGGGAGCTTGACTGACTTGTCGCCGGAGAGGAATCTCTGAAGACGGTCGAGAAGTTCCGTACCCTCCTCCATGATGGTGAGGTCTGCGGCGAAGTCGGTGTCGAACACATAGTCGAAGCCGAGCTTCTTGAGAGCGGAGACGAGCTTTCCGGTGACGATTGTTCCGGCAGGATAGCCGAACTCCTCTCCGATGGCGACGCGGACTGCAGGAGCGGTCTGAACGATGACCACCTTCTCCGGATTTGCAAGGTCCCTGATGAGCTTGCCGGTGTTGTCGACCTCAGTAAGAGCGCCTACAGGGCAGACAGCGACGCACTGGCCGCAATATGTACACTCGCTTTCAGAGAGCTTGAGTCCGAACGCAGGACCTACTGTGGTGTCGAATCCGCGGCCTGTGGCACCGATGGCGCCTACTGTCTGGACATCGTTGCACATGGTTTCGCAACGACGGCAGAGAATGCACTTGTTCATGTCACGGACGATCGACACGGACTTGTCGACAGGATGGCATGACTTCTCACCTCCCTCGTAAGGAGCCTCGTGGATCTTGAGCTTCTTCGCAAGGGTCTGAAGCTCGCAGTTGCCTGACTTAGGGCAGATGAGGCAGTCATGAGGATGGTTGGAGAGGATGAGTTCAAGGATAACCCTTCTGGCATTGAGGACTCTGAGGGAGTTGGTGTGCACCTCCATCCCTTCCATGCAGGCAGTAGCGCATGCTGGAGCGAGGTTCCTTCTGCCGGCCACCTCAACGACACACATACGGCATGAAGCAGGATGGTTGTTGACGCAGGTGCCTTCAAGGTTGATGTGGCACAGGGTTGGGATTTCGATACCGCATGACTTCGCGGCATCGAGGATTGTGGTCCCCTTCTCGACTGAGACAGGACGGTTGTCTATGGTTAGATTGATCTTGTTCTGTTCCATGGTGAAATCTATTTGAGGGAGATGGCGTGCAGACGGCAGTTGCCCATGCAGGTACCGCACTTGATACACTTGGTCTGATCGATTGAGTGAGGTTTCCTGAGCTCGCCGGAGATTGCGTCGACAGGACAGTTATTCGCGCAGAGATGGCAGCCGACGCACTTGTCAGGGATGATTTCGTAGCTGAGCATCGAAGTGCACTGCTTTGCCCTGCACTTCTTTTCGACGACATGCTCCATGTACTCGTCACGGAAGTTGGAGAGGGTCGACAGAACCGGGTTAGGTGATGTCTGGCCGAGTCCGCACAGAGCGGTGTCCTTGATGACGAGAGCGAGTTCCTCAAGCTTGGCGAGGTCTTCGACTGTGCCCTTTCCGGCCACAATCTTGTCGAGGATCTCGAGCATGCGCTTGTTACCGATACGGCAAGGAGAGCACTTTCCGCAGGACTCCTCAACGATGAAGCCGAGGTAGAAGCGGGCGACCTGGACCATGCAGTTGTCCTCGTCCATGACGATCATACCGCCGGAACCCATCATAGAGCCCGCTGCAGCGAGGCTTTCGTAGTCGATAGGAATGTCAAGATGCTTCTCGGTGAGGCAGCCGCCTGAAGGGCCACCTGTCTGGACAGCCTTGAACTGCTTGCCGTCCTTGATGCCGCCGCCGATCTCATAGATGACCTCGCGGAGAGTGGTTCCCATAGGAACCTCGATGAGACCGACGTTGTTGATCTTTCCTGCCAGAGCGAACACCTTGGTGCCCTTTGACTTCTCTGTACCGATGGAAGCGAACCACTCGGCTCCCTTCTGGAATATTACAGGAATATTGGCCCAGGTCTCGACGTTGTTGACATTGGTAGGGTACTTCTTGTAGCCCTCGACTGCAGGGAACGGTGGTTTGAGCGTAGGTTCTCCGCGTTTTCCTTCCATGGAGTGGATGAGAGCAGTCTCCTCACCGCAGACGAATGCACCTGCTCCGTAACGGATGGTGATGTCGAAGCAGAAGTCGGTTCCGAGAATATTGTCACCGAGGAGTCCGAGCTCATGAGCCTGGCTGATGGCGGTCTGGAGACGGTGGATTGCGAGAGGATACTCGGCACGGACATAGATGAGACCGTACTTGGCTCCGATGGCGTAGCCGCAGATGGCCATTGCCTCGATGATGGAGTTAGGGTCTCCCTCCATGATGGAGCGGTCCATGAATGCACCCGGGTCACCTTCGTCAGCGTTGCAGACGACATACTTGATGTCTGACTGGCTCTTGCTGGCGAACTCCCACTTGTTACCGGTAGGGAAGCCTGCGCCGCCGCGTCCGCGGAGTCCGCTGCGCTTCACCACGTCGATGACCTCGGCAGGGGTCTTGCTCAGGAGACAGTCGGCAAGGGCGCTGTAACCGTCGCGGGCGACATATTCATTGATGTTCTCAGGATCGATGAGTCCGCAGTTGCGCAGGGCGATTCTGACCTGCTTGCGGTAGAAGTTCATGTGAGCTGAATCGCTGACAGGCTGGTTGGTCTCAGGGTCGACATAGAGAAGCCTCTGGACTCTCCTGCCGCCGATGACGTGCTCCTTGACGATTTCAACTGCATCCTCCGGTTTCACCTTGGTGTAGAAGGTGTTGTCTGGCATGATCTTGACGATCGGGCCTTTCTCGCAGAAGCCGAAGCAGCCAGTGGTGATGACTTCGACCTTGTCGGCCACTCCGAACTGTTCCAGGCACTCCTGCATCCTGTCAACGATGGCAGCGCTGTCCGAGGCCTTGCAGCCGGTTCCGCCGCAGGTGAGAATCTGGATGTGCTCGGTTCCCTTTTCGATTCCGCAAGTTTCGCTTCCGGTCTCGAGAGAACCCTCATTCCTCAATTTCATCCGGGATTCGGTTTCTTCCTTGATCTTTTTCAGATCTTGCAATGATACTACTTTCATATTATATTAAATTGTTGATATATGCTATTGCCACTCCGTAGTTCGTCATCGGAACTCCCTGTTCCTTCGCCTGGCGCACCCTTGCGAGCACGTAGCGGCGGTTGAACATGCAGGCCCCGCAGTGGATGACCAGGTCATAGCCGCTGAGGTCCTCCGGGAAATCGCGTCCGGAGACGACATCTATACTGAGGCCCTCTCCCGCACGGGAGCGCAGGAGCCTCGGAATCTTGACCCTTCCGATGTCCTCGGAAGCAGGCACGTGGGTGCAGGCCTCCGCAATGAGCACCCTGGAAGAGGAGGTCAGCGAATCAATCCGGCGCGCGCTGTCCTTGAAGAAGCCGATGTCACCCTTGCTCGCTGCCAGAAGCATCGAGAAGGAAGTCAGACGGGTGCTGTCCGCCTTGACGGCCGCCACGGACTTGAGCACCTGCGAATCGGCGATGATCGCCGCAGGAACTTCCTTGAGAGAATCAAGAGTCGCTGCCAGCAAGGCCGGTGTGCAGCAGACGATGCGGCAGTTCCTGTCCAGCAGCTCGCGTATGACCTGCTGCTGAGGGAGGATCAGACGTCCCTTCGGAGCCTGCCTGTCCTGAGGCATCACCAGCACTGCAAGGTCCCCTTCTTCCACAAGGCCGGCTGTCAGAAGAGGAGCATCCCAGTCTTCAGGAATATTCTCCCTTATCGCCTCGATGACGTCCTTCACTCCGTCTCCGTAAAGGGCGCTGACGACTACAGGATCCTTGCCGTATTCATTTCTCATGACCGCGGAAAGTTCCTCAACCACAGATGGTTCCACAGCGTCATTCTTGTTCAAGACCGGAACCACAGGCACTCCCTTGACAGGAAGCTGGGGGACATGTCCGGTCGCGGCGTCGACCACGGCCAGCACTATGTCAGCCGACTTGACGGCATCCAGCGAATCCTCAACGCGTTTTCCACCAAGCACGCCGCTGTCGTCCAGACCGGCGGTGTCGATGAAGACACAAGGCCCGAGACCGATGATCTCCATAGCCTTGGAGACGTGGTCGGTGGTCGTGCCGGGAACATCCGAGACGATGGCCACCTGCTGACCGGTCACGGCGTTCAGCAGCGACGACTTGCCGCTGTTGCGCTCACCGAGCAGAACTATGTGGAGCCTTTCAGAAACGGGTGTCCCGACCATGTCAGAATCTAAGGTCGCGCTCTCCCTTCTCGATCTTGTCGAGATCGCCCTGGAGGGCGGAGCGCAGGTTCAAATTGTCAATCTTCTCAACTTCCTGACGGATCATGGCCTCGCCGACCTCCCTGGTCTGCGGGGACGCATAGTCCATCATGTATTCTTTCGGAGTGAGGATAGCGTTAGGAGTGCAGCAGTCCTGGATCTTTCCGGACTTGCAGATCTTCATGAAACGCTCCCCAGTACGTCCGGCCCTGTAGCAGGCCGTGCAGAAGCTAGGGATATAGCCCAGGTCCATCAGCCACTTCACGACCTCGTCGAGGGTGCGCTTGTCGGCCAGGTCGAACTGGGCCGTCTCCTCGTCACGCTCCTCTTCGGTGTAGCCTCCCACGCTCGTGCGCGAGGCTCCGCTGATCTGGGATATTCCGAGGTCGAGGACCCTTTCCCTCACCTTTTTGGATTCCCTCGTGGAGATGATCATTCCGGTGTATGGCACCGCGCAGCGGATCACGGCCACGATGTGGAGGAACTTCTCGTCAGGCACGGCATCCGTGAAATCCTCCGGATTGATGTCCTCGGCAGGACGGATGCGAGGGACACTGATGGTGTGAGGTCCGACTCCCAGAGCGGCCTCCATGTGCTCGGCATGCATCATCAGACCAACGAAATCGTAGCGGTAGCCGGTCAGTCCGAAAAGGACACCGATGCCCATGTCGTCGATTCCGCCGGCGCGGGCGCGGTCCATCGCCTCGGTGTGGTAGGCGTAGTCGCTCTTCGGTCCGGTAGGATGGAGGGCCTGGTATCTCTGCTTGTTGTAAGTCTCCTGGAAGAGGATGTAGGTGCCGATGCCGGCATCCTTGAGCTTGCGGTAGTTCTCGACAGTGGTGGCGGCGATGTTGACGTTGACCCTGCGGATATCGCCGTTCTTGTGGTGGATGCTGTAGATGGTTCTGATCGACTCAAGGACATATTCAATAGGATTCTCGACAGGATGCTCGCCCAGTTCGATGGCCAGGCGCTTGTGGCCCATGTCCTGGAGGGCGATGACCTCCGCGCGGATCTCCTCCTGAGTCAGTTTCTTGCGTGGGATATGCTTGTTCTTTGCATGGTAAGGGCAGTAGACGCATCCGTTGACGCAGTAGTTGGAGAGGTACAGCGGAGCGAACATCACTATCCTGTTGCCGTAGAACTTTTTCTTTATCTCTTCAGCCAGGTGGAAAGTTCTTTCCACCAGATCAGGGATTTCACAGTCAAGCAGGACTGCGGCCTCACGATGGGACAGTCCCTTGCACTGGGCGGCCTTGTCGAGAATGCTCTCGATCAGAGGCCTGTTGTTCTTGTTCTCCTCGGCATAGGCCAGAGTCTCAAGTATTTCGGCATCATCTATGAACTCTTCCGCTTTCGGAGATCTTACATCATACATTTCGTATCCTTCTAATTTATAAGTCTGCTATCACCATAGTCGCCCCGGCCCACAACGACCTCGTAGCCTATGGCTTTCATTTCTTTCCTAAGTTCTTCCAAACCTTCGGCCGATTCAGCCCCGAACGCAGCCTTGCCCTCGTAGAGAGAGTAGTCGCGACGTCTGGAAGCGGGCGTAAGGTTCGGCATGACCACATTCGCACCCGACAATATTCCTTTCCCCCTCGCCCCGGCATCAAGAGTTGCAAGAGAAGTGGTGGCAGGGATCAGAGCCTGCGGGTTGATGAGTCTGAATATGGATATGAGCTTCAGCGTCAGGGAGACGCTTCCGTCCGGGCTGTCCGAGAAAGGCGTGTCAGGGTGGTGGATGAAAGGTCCTATGCCTATCATCTCCGGCTGGAGGTCCTGGATGAAGAGGATGTCCTCGACTATGTTGTCAAGGCTCTGGAAAGGACTTCCCACCATGAATCCGGAGCCGGTCTGGTAGCCCAGTTCCTTCAGGTCGGAAAGGCATCCGAGCCGTCTTTCCCTCGACATGGAAGCAGGGTGGAGCTTCAAATAATGCTCCTTGTTGAAAGTTTCGTGACGGAGAAGGTAGCGGTCCGCCCCTGCGGCCTTGAACCTGCGGTAGGATTCAGCAGGCTTCTCACCCAGGGAAAGGGTGATGGCGCAGTCAGGGAATCCGGCACGGATGGAACGCACGACGTCCTCGACCCAGTCATCCGTCTGAGCGGGGTCCTCCCCTCCCTGAAGGACGAACGTACGGAATCCGAGAGAATGGCCGCGGGCGCAGCATTCGAGGATTTCATCCTTGTCCAGACGGTAGCGCGCCACAGAGGGATTGCCCGAGCGGATGCCGCAGTAGAAGCAGTTGTTGCGGCAGTGGTTGCTGATCTCGACAAGTCCCCTGATGTAGACGGAATTTCCGAAAACAGACACGGACGCCTTCCTCGCCTCGGACTGAAGAAAAGCGCAGTCCACGGCGTCATCGCTTTGGAGCAACAACATAAAATCCTGCGCCTCAAGACGATGCGCATCCCTTAATCGTTCTATAAGTCCAGTCACCAAGGTCACGTCAACTATGGAAACTCATATTCAAGAATAAAGGTAGCACTTATTTCGCAATTTACAAAAAAGGGCCGCCCTCAGGCAGCCCCTTTCCATCAGGAAAATCCTATCTTGAATATGGGTGGATCGTGAATGTGAATTCATAGTCACCGGCATGAATCATGTACTCCTGACGAGGTACAGCACCCCATGAAGTGATGCATCCGAGTCCCATCTGGCAGAGGTCAAGGTTGACCCATGTCTGTCCGAGACTGCGTTCCCCCTCATGGACCAGAGTCTTCAGTTCAAGCGAATGTCTCTGGTCGCCATGGTCGGACCTGCCGCCACCGGAGACGAACATGTCGATGTCCTTCCTGCCGAACGGAAGAGCAGAACCGAGGAACTTTTCAGGAGCCTGGACGAGCAGTCCGTTGCGGGCGTTGTCAGCCACGGAAAGCCAGCTCAGGTCGGCGTGGGTGCCGCTTTCCTGAGGACGCACGTAGCCGTAGTGGTACTGGTCCTCGACCCTCTGCTCGTAGAGTCCGATGGTGCAGGATGACTTGCGGTCAGAATAGCTCTCCCAAGGGCCTGCGCCGTAGAACGAGAGGTTTGAATACTGACCCGGCATCGCGAACTCGACACCTACCCTGCCAAGATATTCAGGAGCATCAGCCGCCACGTCATGGACCTTTTCAGTCACAGCGACTGATCCGTTCTCATCGAATGAATATTCCATCGTGACCTTGCAGAGACCGGCCACATCATAAAGCACGGTCACTTTGTCATCACTCTTCTCGAAACCTGCAAGCTTGAAGTCAGGATACTGCCATGCGCCGAAGCGTCTGTCCCAGCCGGCTCCGAGATCGTTCTCTGTCAGAGCCCTGCCGAAGCATGGCATCAGAGGAGCGGAAAGCATTTCCTTCCCATTGACCTTGATGGAGTTGAGGGCTCCGGTAGCCTCATCGAAACCGTATGTTGCAGGAGCCTTCCTGGAAGCGGCACAAGGCAGAGCGACAGTGCCGTCCTTGATCTTTATCTGCTGATGGGCGACCTGGTCGCCGAACTTCTGGATGCCGTCGTTCCTGTTGAGCCTGTAGACCACATTGAGGAAGAGTTCGCCCTCGAACGCCTTGAGGTCGTCCTGGCTGAAGCCCAGCTGGAAACGCTTCCTGCCGCCTGCCGGAACATCGATGACCGGGACATTGCCAGCCATCACCTTGACACCGGACTCGGTGACGTTCCATTCCATCGAATATCTGTCCAGACTGATGAAGAACTTCTCGGAAGCGACATCGACGGCTCCATTGCCGGCATATTCAGTCCATATGTCCTGGTACTGGTACTGGACCTCGTAGGAATGAGGGTGGAAGGTCCTGTCAGCAGCGATTATGCCATTGCAGTTGAAACTGTTGTCAGAAGGGTCATAGTCATTGAAATCGCCTCCGAAAGCGAAGACATGGTCGGTCCCCGGCTTGTCTGAAGGCCAGAGGACGGCCTGGTCGACGAAATCCCAGATGAAGCCTCCCTGGTAGGTAGGATACTTGCGGA